>NZ_PDIY01000001.1:1297500-1597500 GCF_002563655.1 Bacillus sp. es.034
GAAGTAGACGAAGAAGTCTGGAAAGGCTCGTCAAAGAAGGTAACAACCCTGTAGTTGAAACTTCATTCCCTCTTGAGTGGATCCTGAGTACGGCGGGACACGTGAAATCCCGTCGGAAGCTGGGAGGACCATCTCCCAAGGCTAAATACTCCCTAGTGACCGATAGTGAACCAGTACCGTGAGGGAAAGGTGAAAAGCACCCCGGAAGGGGAGTGAAATAGAACCTGAAACCGTGTGCCTACAAGTAGTCAGAGCCCGTTAACGGGTGATGGCGTGCCTTTTGTAGAATGAACCGGCGAGTTACGATCCCATGCAAGGTTAAGTTGATAAGACGGAGCCGCAGCGAAAGCGAGTCTGAATAGGGCGATTTGAGTATGTGGTCGTAGACCCGAAACCAGGTGATCTACCCATGTCCAGGATGAAGTTCAGGTAACACTGAATGGAGGTCCGAACCCACGCACGTTGAAAAGTGCGGGGATGAGGTGTGGGTAGCGGAGAAATTCCAATCGAACTTGGAGATAGCTGGTTCTCTCCGAAATAGCTTTAGGGCTAGCCTCATGTGTAAGAGTCTTGGAGGTAGAGCACTGTTTGGACTAGGGGCCCTCATCGGGTTACCGAATTCAGACAAACTCCGAATGCCAAAGACTTATCCATGGGAGTCAGACTGCGAGTGATAAGATCCGTAGTCGAAAGGGAAACAGCCCAGACCACCAGCTAAGGTCCCAAAGTATACGTTAAGTGGAAAAGGATGTGGAGTTGCTTAGACAACCAGGATGTTGGCTTAGAAGCAGCCACCATTTAAAGAGTGCGTAATAGCTCACTGGTCGAGTGACTCTGCGCCGAAAATGTACCGGGGCTAAACGTATCACCGAAGCTGTGGATTGACACCTCTAGGTGTCAGTGGTAGGAGAGCGTTCTAAGGACTGCGAAGCTAGACCGTAAGGACTGGTGGAGTGCTTAGAAGTGAGAATGCCGGTATGAGTAGCGAAAGATGGGTGAGAATCCCATCCACCGAATGCCTAAGGTTTCCTGAGGAAGGCTCGTCCGCTCAGGGTTAGTCGGGACCTAAGTCGAGGCCGATAGGCGTAGACGATGGACAACAGGTTGATATTCCTGTACCACCTCTTTTCCGTTTGAGCAATGGGGGGACGCAGGAGGATAGGGTAAGCGCACTGCTGGATATGTGCGTCTAAGCAGTTAGGCTGATGATGAGGCAAATCCCATCATCGTGAAGGCTGAGCTGTGATAGCGAGCGAATTATAGTAGCGAAGTTCCTGATTCCACACTGCCAAGAAAAGCCTCTAGCGAGGAAAAAGGTGCCCGTACCGCAAACCGACACAGGTAGGCGAGGAGAGAATCCTAAGGTGAGCGAGAGAACTCTCGTTAAGGAACTCGGCAAAATGACCCCGTAACTTCGGGAGAAGGGGTGCTCTGGTAGGGTGCAAGCCCGAGAGAGCCGCAGTGAATAGGCCCAGGCGACTGTTTAGCAAAAACACAGGTCTCTGCGAAGCCGTAAGGCGAAGTATAGGGGCTGACGCCTGCCCGGTGCTGGAAGGTTAAGAGGAGTGCTTAGCGCAAGCGAAGGTGCGAATCGAAGCCCCAGTAAACGGCGGCCGTAACTATAACGGTCCTAAGGTAGCGAAATTCCTTGTCGGGTAAGTTCCGACCCGCACGAAAGGCGTAACGATCTGGGCACTGTCTCAACGAGAGACTCGGTGAAATTATAGTACCTGTGAAGATGCAGGTTACCCGCGACAGGACGGAAAGACCCCGTGGAGCTTTACTGTAGCCTGATATTGAATTTTGGTACAGCTTGTACAGGATAGGTAGGAGCCTTGGAAACCGGAGCGCCAGCTTCGGTGGAGGCATCGGTGGGATACTACCCTGGCTGTATTGAAATTCTAACCCGCGCCCCTTATCGGGGTGGGAGACAGTGTCAGGTGGGCAGTTTGACTGGGGCGGTCGCCTCCTAAAGAGTAACGGAGGCGCCCAAAGGTTCCCTCAGAATGGTTGGAAATCATTCGCAGAGTGTAAAGGCACAAGGGAGCTTGACTGCGAGACCTACAAGTCGAGCAGGGACGAAAGTCGGGCTTAGTGATCCGGTGGTTCCGCATGGAAGGGCCATCGCTCAACGGATAAAAGCTACCCCGGGGATAACAGGCTTATCTCCCCCAAGAGTCCACATCGACGGGGAGGTTTGGCACCTCGATGTCGGCTCATCGCATCCTGGGGCTGTAGTCGGTCCCAAGGGTTGGGCTGTTCGCCCATTAAAGCGGTACGCGAGCTGGGTTCAGAACGTCGTGAGACAGTTCGGTCCCTATCCGTCGTGGGCGCAGGAAATTTGAGAGGAGCTGTCCTTAGTACGAGAGGACCGGGATGGACGCACCGCTGGTGTACCAGTTGTCTTGCCAAAGGCATCGCTGGGTAGCTATGTGCGGAAGGGATAAGTGCTGAAAGCATCTAAGCATGAAGCCCCCCTCGAGATGAGATTTCCCATCACGTAAGTGAGTAAGATCCCTAGAAGATGACTAGGTAGATAGGTCAGAGATGGAAGCATGGCGACATGTGGAGTTGACTGATACTAATCGATCGAGGACTTAACCACAAAGAGTCATATTTATATGAACAACAATTGGTCGATATTCGGCTTTCTTGACATCAATTCTTTATCTAGTTTTGAAGGAACAATCCTTCAATTAAATATTCGTCTGGTGATAATGGCGAAGAGGTCACACCCGTTCCCATGCCGAACACGGAAGTTAAGCTCTTCAGCGCCGATGGTAGTTGGGGGATCTCCCCCTGTGAGAGTAGGACGTCGCCAGGCAAATGTGAAAAGAGTAGCTCTTAGGAGTTACTCTTTTTTGTTCGTTGCCGCATGATAAATCACAAGCCCGCATGAAAGACTCCTACCCCGCACGATTATCATAAAACTGGCACGATCCCTCTCAAATCCCGCATGATTCCTAAATTCAACCAATAATCCCCTCCCCACTCCAACCTCTTACATTCGGAGAAGTTGACTTCTTCTTCTATAAGCTCTACGATAATAGTAAATAGAGGATTGATTCGAAAGGGTGGTACTCTTGCAGGGATCTGGCACTACGATTGATCAGTTTTTAACATGGCTTGAACATGAAGGGAAATCATCAAATACCATCTCGACTTACCATCAGGAGCTTAGGAAATATGAGAAGTGGCTTCAAGAGAATCACAGAGAACTAGTGGATATTACTCATCGTGATGTTCAGGAATACATTTTATTTTTAGAAGAGAAGGGGAAGAGCCCGATCACGACGGATAAAATTTTGGGAGTGATCCGTACTTTTTCTAAATTTCTAAAGAAACCTGATATTACGTTTGATATAAAGATTAAGCAGGGAACCAAAAAGGATGAAATAGAATCACTTTCTAAAGAAGATTGTGAGGCACTTTTAACAGAAGTAAGAGAAAGTACAAATGAAAGAAATGTAGCGATTGTATATATGCTGCTTCATACGGGTATACGGGTATCGGAGCTTTGTGCACTTGATATAGCTGATATTGATTTGGAAACGAAGCAGGTAAGCATTTCGGATACTCATGGTGCTCACCGGATTATTCCCCTGTCGGAAGAGGTGGTGCACTCTCTTTCTGACTACATGGAGGCTGTCCAGCCACAGTCCGCGTTGTTCGTTTCAAAAACGAATGAGCGATTAACCGAGAGATCGGTCCAGTATATGCTTAAAAAATATCACACCAATGCCCAAAAGCTGCGTCATACATTTTGCCAGCATCTTATCGATCAAGGGGTCAGTCTTGAAATCGTGTCTAAGCTTGCGGGTCACAGGGACATTAATGTGACGAAAAGGTATGCGAAGTCACGGGTATCAGAAACGGAATTTGAACATGCAATCCGACGCACTTTTTCAAAGGATTGCTGACGACTCATGAAGGATCTTTATAATAAAGCATTAGCAACTATTATCTCGCCTCTGTTTTTTGCCCTGTTTATGGGGTGGGCTTTACATACACCAATGGATGAAAGAGAATATGAGTGTTGTTATATGAATGTTAGTGAAGGGTTTTTCATGACGATCATGCCTGCCATACCCATGTATATTGTGTTTGGCCTATTAGGTGCCTATCTCGTTGATAAGGGGACTGACGCTCTCAAAATCAAGCGTTACCTATATTTGTTCCAGCTATTGATGTACACGTTACTGGCCATTCTACCCGGCATGTTTCTTGCCATTGCATCAGAGGGATTTGGATGGATATTTATTTTTAGCCTTTTTAGCGTTCCTGCTTCGCTTATTTACTATCATATCTTTCTCTTCCTTCACCACTTCGAAAAATGGAGAAATTCACGAAGAAAACGGAAGGCAGCATAATGAGTTGGGAATTTCCGCAAACCGGAGATTCCTTTTTTCATTGATCTGCCATTTTGCTCCAACGAATAATGATATAATTGGTATTCTACTATCTTGTTTTTAACTATTGGGAGGATTTATGTTCACGTCTATACTATTATTATTCTCGGCCCTTCTTTCCCTCGCTGGATGGGGAATGTTTTCTCTCTATAAGATGAGAGTTCATCCTGCCTTTATTCCTTTATTTCTATTTTCAGTTGTCACGACGGTACTGTTCTGTGCCGGGTTGATTCATCATATGCCATTGGCAGCGAATATCATTTATTATTCAGGTTTAGTATTATGTTTGATTTATTTCATATTATTCTTTTTTAAGAAGATCCAGTTGCAGAGTTTGCTGCATCCTTCGCTAATCTTTTTTTTCGTGGCCTTTCTATTTGTCATGCTTTATATGAAAGGGTCCCTTTTTTTAAACTATGATGATTTCAGTCATTGGGGACTGGTGCTGAAGGAGATTGTAAGACTTGATGGGCTGCCGGATGCCAGTACGCTGGTGACGTTTCAGAACTATCCGCCTGGAAGTGCCGTGTTCATTTATTATTTCCTCCACCAATTGGGGTTTCATGAAAGTGTGGCCCTGATGGCACAGGGATTCATGACGATGGCTGGCTTCACCGTGCTCTTCACATGGAGCTCGGGGAAAAAGCCATGGACAATCATCCTTCCATGGGTGATTGCCTTTACTCTCTTATTGGTGAATGCGAAAATCTTCTACAGTTTACTGGTGGATATTATTCTGGGGTCAGTGGCTTTGGCAATTCCTATTATCGCTTATTATTACCGTAAAGATTGGAAGAGACTGCTGCTTGTGAATCTTCCGATTGTGATTTTCTTAATTTTGTTGAAAGATAGTGGAAAGGTCTTTCTGCTATTTAACGGGATTGCTATGTTAGGGATCCTGATTGCCTCTCACCGGGAGGGAATTGTAAAGAGGATCGATATGGTCATGCCTTATGCTTCACTCTTACTACTGATGGTGCTTCCTTTAGTCGTGAATGTGTTTTGGCACACGTATACGTTGCATGCGTATAGTGAGAGTTACGGAAATAATAAGTTTGCCATTACGGAAGATAAGCTGCAGGGTATCGAGAAGTCGGAGCAGTTTATGGCTGGCTTCGACAGAATGATGCTGGACGCGGCGTTGAATCCTATGTCGTCGCCTCATGTCATGCTATTATTGGTGGTCAATCTGATTGCCCTCCTGTTAATGGTCCGCTTGAAGCGCAAAACCCCTAATGAACTGGTGGCTTCGTTTGTTCTGTCCAATCTCTTTTATGTGCTCTATATGTGTTCCCTTTATTATATGTATGTCTTTCTGATGCCTGAGAATGAAGCATCAAGGCTTGCAGGCTTCAACCGCTATCAGTCTACCATCACCGTGTATGCAGGGGGCATGCTCATGATGGTGGTTGCTTATGTATGGTCCAATTATGTGAAATCTTTTAAAAAAGTAACGGGCTTTCTACTGGCAGCCTGTTTCCTCCTCCCCTATCTGGGGCATTTGGAAGTCTTGGTGACGAGGCCTGAAGCGCATGTCGAGCTTAGGGGTGCCGTGAAAGAGTACTCTTCTGTGATTAAAACATCCGGGGTATCGAACCCCATGATTACCTATTATAGTCCCGGAAGTGCCAGTGATGGAGGGTATTTCAGCTATTTGATCCGGTATGAACACTTGTCGAAGAACTATTCTTTCATCAAGGGGGCCGAAACCGAAAGTCAACTCTCTTATTTGAAGGAAGTATTGAGGAAATCGGATTTTCTGATGGTGCTCGAAGGTGACGAATATATACAAGCTGGATTAGCCCCGTATGCTGAAAATGAGATTTCCGAAGGTGTGTACCGTGTTAAGCATAAGAATGGGATGTTTGAATTGGTGCCTGAGCGTTAGTGACATGGAGTCTATCTATTGAAAATAGATAGGCTCTTTTTTTGATGTGAGTTGTGTAAAACCAATGGAAAACGTGGTATTTTGTCGTAACTTTTCGAACCGTCATCTACACGTATATACAAATTCTGTAATCTATCTGCTCTATCATATGACTCATAGACTTTACGTTATGGGGGATGAGGATGAGAAAGTTTTTGTTGGGGGTTTTGGCCATTGTTACATTATCTACATTGGCTGGAGGGAAATATCATTGGGATCAAAGAGTCGAGGCCGTTCAGTTTAACGGTCAAACAGAAGAGGTAGTCAGCGTGCAGAGGGATGGTCCGGAAGAAAAGAAAGAGAAGAAAGAGAAGGCAGAGGAAGATAGAAAGAGACTGGTAAAACTGGATAAGCTTAATTATCTTCCGCCGGAGTTAAAGAAGACGTTCCAGAAAAAGATTGAAAAGAATGAATCCGTGCACCTGATGATCCTTGGTTCTTCCTCTACTTCCGGGGATGATGGGGCATGGCCGAAAGAACTGGAAAAGGCGCTTCTCGACACGTACGGTCAGGATCTGATAAAGGTGACATTAAAAGAAATCGCCGAAAAGACTTCACAACAGGTTGTGAAGGAGGGAATATATAAACCACTGGCTGAAATGAAGCCGGATATTCTTTTGCTGGAACCCTTTTTACTGTATGACAATGGGGAAATAAGGATGCCGGAACGCCTTCAGAATCTTGAGACGATCCTTTCAGATTTCAAGAAACAGAATCCTGAAATCACCTTCATCATCCAGCCGGCCAATCCCATTTCGGGTGCCTACTATTATCCTCAGGAAGAATCTGATCTGGAGAAGTATTCGAGAGAGAGAAAATATGTGTATCTTAACCACTGGGATGCATGGCCGGATGACAAAAGTAAAGATTTAAAGGACTATTTAACAGATGAAAATATACCTAATGAAAAAGGAAATAAGGTGTGGCTTGATTACTTGATGAAGTATTTTATAAGGGAATAAGCCCCCCGTGGTCTTCAATCCATAGCGGTTGAGGGCTTTTTTTAATGAATAAAAGGGCATTCTAAACAAACTGAGGAAAACAGCGGGAGTGAATCACGTAATTACCTTTGATTCATGATAGTGTAATTTGCGGATCAGGTGTTCTTTCAGCTTTTCATCAAGACAATCTTGGATCAGGGTGTAGTAGTAAGTGGCGAGAAACTTATGGATCATCTTCATTTCGATCTTCACTCCCCTTATACTTGATTCATTTATTTTCCCCTATAAAGGGTTTCGAATATATAGGGATTGTTGTTTATTTTTATTACAAAATTTGCAGTTGGAACTGTGGGATATGACATTTCTCCTCCAAAAGGATGGGTTTGCAGGTTTTGTCGATGAAAAATAGGAGGAATATCCTACCGTTTCGGCCAATACCTATAGTTGGATTGCCAAAATAGAGAGGAGAACCATTTTGAAAAAAAATCTGAAACGTTCTTTGAAAGTGTTAACTGGAGCAATGACTGTGGCGTTAATGGTGGCACCGACGACAACTCTTGCTGAAGTGAAAGAGGAGCAGACGTATGTAGATTATCTGGCTTTGGGAGATTCGTTAGCGGCAGGGGTATTGTATGACAATTCCCTCGGTAAGGGATATCCCGATTTCCTTGCAGATGAATTTAAGGAAGACGGCTTTCAAGTGGATTTCAACAAGAGCTTTGCGGTTCCGGGTTATACGTCTAAACAAGTCTTGGCGGACATACAGGATCCCACTAAAGGGTTACAAAAAGAAATCATGGAAGCCGATACCATTACACTGGACGCCGGTGCCAATGACTTATTGCAGTTGATTGAACAGAAGGATGGCAAGATTTCCATTGATCCTGTAAAAGTGCAGGCCGCCCTGAAGGAAGTCGGGGTGAATCTTGCCACCTCTTTTGGGATCATCCGTCAATTAAATCCTGACGTACCCGTGTATGTCATGGGATACTATAACGCATTCCCTTACTTGCCACAAGAAACCCAGGCACAATTAAAGCCTGCTTTAGATGGATTGAATCAAGCGATCCAGGCAGCGAGTGTGCAGGGTGGAGGAGAATTTATACCCGTTGAAGAAGCGATGACCGATAACTTCCAGGTGAAACTGCCGAACCCGCAAAATGTCCACCCGAGTGAAGCGGGATATGAAGCCCTGGCCGGGGAATTCTGGAAGGTCATGGATCCTGTCAATGATATAGTGGGGAAATCCACGGCTCGTTTATTCGGTCAGGATCGTTACGGAACCGCGGCTGAAATCTCAGAAGAAAGCTGGGAGTCTGCCGGAACCGTCATCATCGCAAGAGGGAACGAGTACCCTGATGCACTGGTCGGGACGCCACTTGCCTATCAATTGGAAGCCCCGATCCTGTTGACCAATGGAGCCGGCTTATCCGATGAAACGGTAGAAGAAATCGGTCGTCTCGGAGCAGAGCATGCCGTGATCCTTGGCGGAGTGGGAGCCGTACCGGAGAAGATCAAGGCGGAGCTTGAAGATCTGGGACTCAACGTGGATCGGATCGGGGGAGATGACCGGTTCGAAACGGCTGCGTTCGTTGCGAATGAATTGGGTTATTCAGATACGGCAGTGGTGGCGTATGGATATGACTTCCCAGATGCCCTGGCCGTTGCTCCGTATGCTGCCCAACAAGGGTATCCGATTTTGTTGACAGAGACCATGTCGGTTCCCGAAGCTACAGGATTCGCCCTTCAGGATGTCGAGAACACCTATGTGATCGGGGGAGGTGGTGTCATCAGTGAAGATTTATTTAAAAACGGAGAACGTTTGGCCGGTGACACGCGTTATGATACAGCCGCCGCCATCTATAAAGAGTTCCAGGGTCCAACCAACTATGCCGTAGTCGCAACTGGCCAGGATTTTGCCGATGCACTTACGGGGTCAGTCTTTGCGGCAATCAATGAGGTTCCTTTACTGCTGGTGAAAAAGGATGACCTGCCTCACCAGACAAAAGGTTTAGTGATGGAAAACGGACTGAAGCACTTCATGGTATTAGGTGGGGAAGGCGCCGTTGAGAGCGGTGTGGTTGAAAAGTTAGTGAACTAAAGATTTTTAAAAGGTTATTAAGAGTCCTGGACTATTTTTAAATGGTCCGGGGCTTTTTTATATTAAACGATCGTTTAACGGAGCTATCATTGCTGTGAAAGGGTTTAATTTGACTAATCAAACATTTGTTTAATTATTTTAAGCATATGACGGCTGACATTATTTCTAGAGAAAATCATCTTGAAAGTTTCCATTTTCTATATCAAAACCATATAATATTTTCCTTAAAATATAAAATATTTCCAATTTAACCTTTCTGTGGTTTAATAGATTTTGTAGTTCATTTTATTAATAAGTGGAGGTTCTAATGAAAAGGAAGATTCGTAGTTTAGTAGCTTTGGTTTTCGTTTTTTCGCTTATCTTCAGCCAGTTTTCCGTGATGGAAGCAGGGGCGGAAGAGTCCGGTGTACCGAATGAAGAAGGGACGTTGACGATCGGGACCCCTGTCGATGGGGAATTCGAAGCATCAGAGACCGTTCATTGGTATAAGGTCGATCCATCCGAAAGGGAAATCGCCGACTATACTCATTTACGGGTAAAGCTTCAGTCTGAAAGTGAAGTAAACGTAACGATTTATTCAAGTTTGGAAAATGCCATCGACAATCGTGCTTTTGACCGCTATATGAGCTACTCCTATGAAAACGAACCAGCGATCATCGACTTCCCGATCTCTTGGGTAGGTCCTTATTACATTAAGATTGAATCGTATGGGATGGAAGAAGAGTATGCCGAGTTCGAAGAAGAAATGGACGATATGGTGACTCCGTACACAATCAGCTATGATGGCGTGACGCTGCCTCCATCTGACGAAGCCATCGCTGAGGAATGTCCGGCGGAGTTAAGTACGAAAGAAAGAGAAAATGGAAAAAGTATTTTAAGAGATTTACGTACCGTTCGTGAAACGGTTTTAGCGAAAACGGAAAATGGCCAAGATCTATCGGCTCTTTATTACAAAGCCGCTCCTTTCATCAGCTCGAAAATGGTCTTCAGCAAAGGGCTGCGTGATGATGTTTACCGTGATCTTGTTCAATTAAAGGACTTGTTTGCCGATGTTGCAAAAAATGGCAGTGCGAGTTCATATACAATCACGAAAGAAGATCAGAAAGCAATCAATGATCTATACAACCATGCACTTGACTCGACTCCGGAGTTCATCCAGGAGAAAATCGAAAGCAAAGGCAAAACCGTCGGGATTTCGAACCTGACGAGTAAAACGGTTTCTTCGATACTGGCGAAAGCGGGACTTTCCCCTGTTAAGTCAGCGGGTGAAGAAACGCGCTTGATTGTGAAGCTGAAAGATAAAAAGGCCGCAGCAACGATCCAGGGGAAAACGAAATCAATGGATGTGCTATCCGTTTCTCCGTTAAAGTCGAAGGATGCGTTCTTCTCTAATATGTATATAGTAGAAGGAAAGGCATCTACCGCTTCAGTACAAGCTGCTTCAAAAGAGATCTCACAGCTTGATGATGTAGAGTTCGTTGAACCAGTCCAGCAGTATAAGGCTTTATCAACGGATGCTCAATATCCGTACCAATGGTCCCTTGATAACAAAGGAGACAACGGTGGGACACCAGATGCCGATATTCAATACGAAGAGCTTCAAGAACTTCTTAAGGATAAAAATCTTAAGGATACGGTCATTGCAGTAGTCGATACTGGAGTGGATCACACCCTTGCCGATCTAAGCAATGCTGTCCTGAAAGATGAAGGCTATAATTTTGTAGGCCGTAATTCGGATGCCACGGATGACCACGGCCATGGAACACATGTATCGGGCATTATCGCAGCAGAGGCGAATAATCACTATTCCATGGCAGGAATCAACCCTCATGCGAAGATACTTCCTGTTAAAGTACTTGATGCTTCAGGAAGCGGTGATACGGAACAAATCGCTTACGGAATCAAATATGCCGTCGATCACGGAGCACAGGTCATTAATTTAAGTCTTGGCGGTTCATATAGCCGTGTCATCGAGTATGCGCTGAAATATGCCCATGACCACGGTGTGACCGTCGTAGCCGCAACCGGTAATGACGGGATGGAAGGCATTTCTTACCCCGGCTCCTCAAAATATGTCGTGTCTGTCGGGGCGACGAATAATATGGATCTTGTCTCGGATTACTCAAACTTTGGAAATGGAATCGATCTTGTGGCACCTGGGACGAATATCCCAAGTCTTATGCCCGATGGAAACGTAACGTATATGAGTGGAACGTCCATGGCGACGCCTCACGTGGCGGCGGTAGCCGGTTTGCTGCTATCCCAGGATGACGGGTTGACGCCTGCTCAAGTAGAAAGGGTATTAACAAGGACAGCCCTTGATATTTCGTTCAGTGAAGAAGATAACCCGGGTGATGGTTACTACTACGAAGAGGAGTATCCATACCCTGCAGAAATGGTCCTTCCGGGATATGATACTGTATCCGGCTGGGGGAGACTGGATGCTTTAGGTACCGTGACAGGGATTGCTCAAGCGAATATTGGCACGGAACGGATCTTCGGAAGTGATCGTTATGAAACGGCCGTGAAGATTTCAAGTAAAGGCTGGGAGCAATCGGATGTAGCAGTTATCGCGACGGGACGTAACTATCCGGATGCACTAAGCGCCACACCGCTTGCTTATCACCACGATGCACCATTACTCTTAACCAATACTTCAACCCTTCCTAAGTCGGTGAAGGACGAAATGAAGCGCCTGAAAGTGAAGAAGGTGCTACTGGTTGGAGGGAAATCGGTCATTACGGCAAATGTCGAAAAAGAAGTGAAGGATTTAGGAATCAAGACGGTTTCTCGCATCAGTGGAGCCGACCGTTACGAAACGTCCGTGAAAATCGCTGAGCAATTAGGCTTCACGGATCGGGCAGTCGTGGCAACCGGCCAAAGCTTCGCAGACGCCCTTTCCATTGCCCCGATAGCGGCTAGATTGGAAATGCCGATTTTATTAACATCGAAGCACGGCACACCTGATTCTGTTCAGAGTTATATTGAAGAAAGCATGTTCGAGCAGTTCTATGTTATCGGCGGTGAATCGGCCATTCCGGAAATGGTGGCTGAAGAGTTCATGAACTATGAACGATTGAGTGGAAGTGACCGTTATGAAACGAATAGCAGCATCATCAGCTATTTCGCCGGCGAACTGAACATGACCACACCTTTCATTGCAACTGGAAAGAACTATCCGGACGCACTTGCCGGTTCTGCCCTGGCAGCAGTAGAAGGAAATCCTGTCGTTTTGACTCATCCGAAAGAGGCACAGTTTACAACGATGGATACCCTTGCTATGTTCGCTCCTGTTACGGATCAGTATTATATCCTCGGTGGGGAAGGAGCCATCTCGGATTCGGTGGTTGAATCACTCTTAGCACAATAAAATAGTAATCCTCAATTGATATCTTCATGTATCAATTGGAGGATTTTTTTTTGCTTGCATAAGCATTCTTTCGACACTATCTCCCAGGAAATAATCCATTTCCTCAAATTGTGAGATTTTTCTCAAAAAATAACAAATATAAATGGAAATATTCTAGAATTGGTATATAATAGTAATAAAGTCTCATATCTAAGAAGATTCTGATAATAGAGGCTTATGAAAAAAGGAAAAAGGATGGTGTTTGATTTGAAAGGTTTAAAAGAGATGGTTACTCGTAGGACTGTGGCAATTTGTCCAGCGTATGATGGGGTTCATCAGTCGGTCCTCCATGACTTTGATAGGAGAAAGACGCACAGTGAAAAATCCTCCATGGAAATTCTGGACGAATCCTGTATGACTTACAGGTCTACGTACGATGGAAGGATCAAAGCCGTCCGGCATGCATTTGACTACCTAAGAAAAACACCTCTTATGATCTGCCCGCAGCAATACATCTATGCGATACCCACCATGGCCCCAACCGAATTTGAATGTATGTGGCTTTTCTGTCAGCATATACAATCCACCTCTACCAGAGAAGGAAAAACCTATGTGCATTTCACAAACGGAGAACAGCTTGAAATCAACTGTTCAGAAAGTGTCATCACCAAGCAAAGGGAGAGGGCAGCCATCACCATGACCCACTTCTCCACCATCCCGTCCATCTCATCCATGAACCGCAACGAAACCGGACTCCATCTCCCTGGATTCCACTCACCCTATCACAACCTGGACGAACTCGGCGCAGATCTCTGAGGGACGGACCTCTAACTGAATATCAAATAACAGGAGTAGGAAACGTGTTCCAACTCCTATTTGTCGTTCATTGAAATAGAAAACTTCCCCACTATTCCCATCAAAAACAATGGTCTAATCTAAAATTTAATTTCATATAATACAAAATGTAATTGAAATATTATTTTAAAAACGAGTATAATAAAATTAATGAAAACGCATACAGATTTCTGGGAGGAATGACTTGTGAAAGAAGATAATGTTTTTGAATTATCAACAGAGAAGGTGAATCAGAATACGCTCGGGATCGATACAGCGAGTACCGGCGATATTCTTCACATGATGAATGAGGAAGATCAAAAGGTGGCGGAAGCAGTCCGGCTCGTCATCCCCAAAATAGAAGAAGTAGTCGATAAGGTCGTGGCATCCATCTCTCAAGGCGGAAGATTGATTTACATGGGGGCCGGCACCAGCGGAAGGCTCGGTGTCCTGGATGCGGTGGAATGCCCGCCGACGTTCAGCGTGGACAGTGACGTCGTCGTCGGGTTGATTGCAGGCGGTGAAAAGGCGTTCGTGAAGGCTGTGGAAGGAGCCGAAGATGATGAGGGGTTAGGCGTATCGGATCTGAAAGGAATCGAGCTGACTCCTAAGGACACGGTTGTCGGGATCGCAGCAAGCGGACGTACCCCTTATGTCATCGGGGGACTGAAATATGCAAGGGAGCTAGGTGCGACGGCAGTGGCTCTTTCCTGTAATACAGGCTCGAAAATTTCTGCCGAAGCGGGGCTTGCCATCGAAGTGGATGCAGGTCCCGAAGCACTGACAGGATCCACACGGTTAAAAGCGGGTACGGCTCAGAAAATGGTGCTGAATATGATTTCCACAGCAAGTATGATCAAGCTGGGAAAAGCCTACGGCAACCTGATGGTGGATGTGAATATCAGCAACTACAAGCTTGAGCAGCGGGCGATCGGCATCATCGAGAGCATCACGGGGGCTGATAAAGAAACGGCAGCAGCGACATTGAAGAAGGCGAATAACGAAGTGAAACCTTCTATTGTGATGATTACCCTCGGCTGCGGGTACGAAGAAGCGAAGAATCGCCTGGAAGATGCCAACGGATATGTCCGGCTGGCCATTGAAAAATAGTCTATTTGTATAGGGGTACCTGTCCCCTCCCATTCATAGACATTAAATGGGGGGAAGAATCAATAGAAAGAAGGAACGAAAGGGGAAGGTGAAATTGACGAATAAAGAACTGGCTGGAGTCCTGTTGGAACGGTTTGGCGGTGCTGATAATATCGCAAGCTATGAACATTGTATGACGAGATTAAGAGTGAGAGTGTACAACGAAGACCTCATTCAGATAGCAGAAATCAAAAAAACCGAGGGTGTCCTCGGGTTCGTGGAGGATGAAACATACCAGGTCATTCTTGGACCGGGTAAGGTCAATAAGGTGACGGAAGAATTCGGGAAGCTCGTTGCCTCCACAAAAGGGGATCTTGACCTGAAGGCACGTGCAGCAGAGCAAAAGGCTGACCTGAAGAAAAAGAACGCGACGCCATTCAAGCTGCTGCTAAGACGCGTGGCGAATATCTTCATTCCCCTCATCCCTGCGCTGATTGCGTCAGGGTTGATTACCGGATTCACGAAGTTCTTCGTGCAGGCAGGCTTGCTGAACGGGGAATCCCAGCTGGTCATGATGCTTTCCATCATCGGAAGTGGATTATTCGGGTATCTTGGCATTCTTGTCGGGATGAATGCGGCGAAGGAATTCGGCGGATCGGCGGCACTCGGTGGTTTAGCCGGGATTCTGATCATCAATCCCGCGATTGGTGACGTGACACTGTTCGGAGAAAATCTGCTGCCTGGACGGGGCGGGTTGATCGGAGTTTTGATTGCAGCCATCTTCATGGCGTTTGTTGAAAAGAACGTTCGAAAGGTCATTCCTCAGGCGGTCGATATCATTGTGACGCCGACGATAGCGTTACTCGTTACAGGTTTATTGACGTATACGGTATTTATGCCTGTTGGTGGTTTTATTTCAGACATTATTACAAATGGTCTTCTTTCTCTTATTGACATGGGCGGCCTTGTTGCAGGATTCGTCCTTGGCGCAACCTTCCTGCCACTCGTTGTGACAGGCTTGCATCAAGGGTTGACGCCTGTGCATTTGGAACTGATCAATACGATTGGGGACGATCCGCTATTGCCGATCCTTGCCATGGGTGGAGCCGGTCAGGTCGGGGCGGCATTTGCCATCTTCATGAAAACGAAAAAGAAGAAGCTTAAGCGGGCAATCGGCGGGGCGCTTCCTGCCGGGATGCTTGGAATCGGTGAGCCATTGATTTTCGGTGTCACCCTTCCATTAGGAAGACCGTTCCTGACGGCTTGTTTAGGAGCAGGCTTCGGTGGAGCATTCCAGGCGTACTTCGATGTGGCAACGTTCGCCATCGGGGTTTCCGGTCTGCCGTTGATCTTCTTAGTCAACGCTGGAGAAATTCTCTACTATACTCTTGGACTATTGATTGCCTATGCAGCAGGATTTGCATTGACGTACCTGTTTGGATTCAAGGATGAAATGGCGAGTGAGTTTGAATGATCGGAATTTCCGTCTATCTGTCAGATGAAGATGCCTCGGCGTCCGGTGTCAAACTCGCTTTTACCTCCCTTCATATCCAGGAAGAATCAGGCATAAGTCCTGAGCGGGTAAGGGGGCTCCTGTCCCTTTTTAAAAGGGAAGGATTCCAGGTATTTGCCGATGTGTCGAAGAAGACGCCTCCTATGCTTGGGCTTCATCACTTTGAAGAACTGAAGGAACTGGGTGTCACGTCCCTGAGACTGGACGATGGATTCACGACGGATGAAATGCTCGGGCTATCCCGTCATTTTCGGATCGCCATCAATGCCAGTACCGTTGAAGAAAAAGAACTGCAGCGGTGGATCGATTGCGGCCTGGAAACAGGAAACATGATTAGTTGGCATAATTTTTATCCGAAACCGGAAACGGGTCTGGATGAGGAGTATTTCCTGAAGCAACAAGACTTGTATGATAGGCTCGGAATTCCTGTCTATGCGTTTATACCAGGAGATGAAAAAAAGCGGGGTCCCCTCCATCTAGGGCTGCCTACACTCGAAGATCATCGCGGCCAAAGTCCTTATGTCAGCGCCGTTCAGTTGAAGCGGTGGGGTGTGACTGGAGTCTTTGTCGGCGATCCTGGGTGTTCGGGGGAACTGCTTCGAAAGCTCCATCACTTTGATCAGGAAGAGGTCATCGAGCTCTCTTACGAGGGTAGCGGTGAAATCGAAGGGGAGTATCAGCTCCGGCCGGATCCTGGTCGGGACGTACTCAGGTTGCTTGATACAAGGACGAAGGATGAGGTGCCTCCCCTTGATACAGTGGAAAGGCCGCGTGGTTCGATTACACGGGATAATGATCTGTATGGACGGTATAGTGGGGAAGTGCAGATTGTTCGGAATGACCTATTGAGAAATCCTGCTGTGAACGTGATGGGGAGAATCCGCGAAGAAGATCTTGATCTGATAGGATTATTTGAACCAGCTCAAAAGATACGCTTTAAAAGAGGGACGGACCTCATTTAGTGTCGTCCCTGTCATAAGTATTTCCATTAATGATTCATCAAATGAGAACAATAAAAAGCATGAAGAGGATGATCTTCATGCTTTTTTAAATGTCCTATGTTACTCCATAATTCCAACAGAATCAAAGCCTGCAGCCGCAGCTTCTGACTCTGCGCTGCCTTCTCCATATAAATCGACAGCAGATTGAATGATTGCTTGACGGGCAGCGCTGAAATCAGACGTAGGCGTCAAATAAACCGTCAATGCCCGGTAATAAATTTTCCCGAGCTTTTCACGTCCAATATCCTGAGCTGTCAGGTAAGCAGCATGATTGATAATCGAAGAGTTTATATGAACACCCCCATTGTCCAAAGACCGGGGAAGATCATAAAATTCATCCATATGCGAAGGATATTTGCCTTCACCATTTCCGTACTCTACATATTTTGCTCCTACTGGATACTTGCTTGGGTCACTTAAACTGCGAAGAGATTCTCTTCCGTCTGCTTTGGCAGCTGGAGCCATAATATCTTCACCGAGCTCCCAGTTCTCATCATCTATCAATGCACCGAAAATGTCTGCGTAAGCTTCATTCAGCGCACCTGATTGATAACGGTAAAGAAGATTTGCCGAATTGGAAATGACCCCATGAGTCATTTCATGGGCCGCCACGTCCAGACCGGCAGACAATGGAATCATAAATTCTCCATCCCCGTCCCCATACGTCATTTGTCGCCCGTTCCAGAAGGCGTTGTTGTAATTTGTTCCATAATGAACATAAGATACGATTGCCATACCCTTATCATCAAGGGAGTTTCTACCGTGCTCATTAAAGTAATAATCATAGACCTTCTCTGAGTTATAATGGGCATCCACAGCAGGACGATCGTAACTTGCTTTAAAGGAAGCATCCTTATTGGAGAATAATTCTCTCGAAGGGTAATCATATGTTAAGATTCCCTCCAAGTTCTCATGACTATAATCTGCCATTTGGAACCCGGTACCTGAATGCGGTTCCTTTACTTGTGAAATATGTAAAAGACGATGTTCACCTAATACCCCGGTTCCTGTCCCTGTTTGGGTTTTGATCTCATCGGCATGCATGATCCCATTATATTGGTCTATTACTTCCCCGCTTTTGGCATCCACGAACACAAACCAGTTACCAGGTTCTTCACCCAAGAAGTTTACATTCACTTTATAGGCAATATGATTTTTTCCCTCCAACGGATAAACCACAAGTTCCGATGTCGGAGTGTACTCCGTTTTTTCTGGGGCATGAACAGAGTTTTTGGCTGATTCTATTGCTTCTTTACTCGTAACGAGTGTAGCTGTATTCAGTTCATTCGTTTCCACTTGCTTATTATATGAACCATTTACGGCTATAATTTCATTGTTTTTATTATAATGAACGATGATTTCAGATCCTTCAACAGGTAGTCCATTCTTTGTTTGATGGAATCGGACATGAGTCATTCCGAGCTCATCTTTCTTTGATTCCCTTACTTCTAAACTGAATTTGGGATTCTTTATTCCGACCTTACTTTTATGTTGATCTAAATAGTTAATGGCATCATTCGAATTAGCTGCAAGACGTGACTGCTTTTCTTTTACAAAAAGAGGGACATTGGCCTTTTCGTTCCAAACTTTTGAGGTTGTATTTATTGTGTGTTCTTGAGGTTGGACGGCAAGGGCATCACTGGACGGAAGGGCAGCGGAAAAGAGAGTGGTGGAAAGGATTATTGGTGCGATTAGTATTTTTTTCAATTTTTTTCCTCCTTTAATAGCTTACGTATAAGTATAGAGAGGAAGGAAAATAATTACATGATTCATATTTATTATCTTAAAAGTCTGAAAAAATAGGTATTTTTTGGTAGTTAACGGATGATTTTTGGGTATATCTGAGTGTTTATCTCTCTTGACTCTCCCAAATTAGCTTTTTCAAATAATAGAAATGACCTGGTTTAAGTCGAATGAACAAGAATGCTGGTTGTTTTGTGGAAAAGGAAGAGAGGGATAGAAAAAAGGTTATTTGTGTAAAAAGTAGGAGTGAAAAGATAGTGAAGAGGAAATCCTGCCTTTAGATCGAGACAGGATTTATTCATCACTGATTAACATAGTTTTTAAATTGTTTCATGGTGACAGAATGAAAGATTTGATATCTTGGAATCTCATATATGTGAGATTCAGGGGTAGCTAAAGCTTCTTCGGTAGTGAACGCCATTTTGAAACCAAGTTCTTTCAGGATATTGATAGTGTCGGGTGAATATTCTCCATAAGGATAAGCGAAGGCGAGATTCTCACCTTCTAAATGAAAGAGGCTTACCCCTAAATCTTTTTTTATTGCCTTTCGCGGCTTTGACAATAAATAAGGTGTGAGTGCGCCATTCTTTTCATGATCCCGTTTATGAAGGTTATAGGTGTGACTCTCATATTGAAATACATCGCATGCCTTTGTGAGCTCTTTAGTGCTGAAGTACTGGACATAATCCGGGGTGTATGGCTGAATGCGGTTGGAAATGGATCCGGTGATCAAGAAGCTTGCAGCTTGAAAACCATACTCTTTCAATATGGGATAGGCTTCGACATAATTATCTTTATACCCGTCGTCAAAGGTTATGACGACACTTTTCTCGGGAATCTTCATATCCCGGGATAAAAAGGAATAAAGCTCCTCCAGTGTCAATGTCACAAAACCATTTTCTTTCAGGTATTTCATTTGATTTCGGAAATTCTCCGTCGTCACGATCATCGGATTAATTTCATCATCGATGTAGTGGCGTTTTGACAGGTCTTTTTTTTCTGTAATACGGTGATACGTCAGGACGGGGATGCTTTTTGCTCCTTCTCCCTTCACAGAAAATGAACGGATCTCCTGCTCTGACCCCTTGATACAGGCATCAAGGCCAAGTTCTTTGTTTTCAGGGTAGGCACCTTTGTACTCTTTGGCCAGGAGATCATATTTGTTGATGAAGAACCCGAATCCTAGGAATATAAAGCTGACAAGAAAGAGAAATCCAAAGGCAAAAGTGACTTTCATGATAAACTGCTTCATGCCCTTTTTTCTCCCTTCCACCCTACAGATCCGGATCGCTCCAGCTTATCCCACGCCTGAGGCTTGTAGAAATAAGATAATGTCCCATACACAACAAAGGCCAGGTTAATCATTCGGTAAATAAAGATTTCAAAAGGGAGGAAGAGCAGGATGCGCCCAATATCTTTTTTTGAAAATGTAATGTTATGCAGATGACAAATATAAATCGTTGTAATGCTTTGGTACATAAAAAGGAAAACCGCCGTAAACCCGAGTAGGATCAATAAAATGAAGTTTCCCCTGTTCATCAAGAGCACAAAGGGAGTGATGATGACCGGGAAGGCGTTGAGAGTGCCGATCAGAAACTGATCCAGGAGAAAGAAGATAGAGAAACGTTTTGAAAATTTGTGAAAATAACATCTGCGATAGTGAACGAGGCAATCAATAAAGGCCTTCTGCCACCGGACCCTTTGTTTGAACATATCCCTGAATGTACTGGGGCATTCCGTATAACAGATGGCACCCGGGGCAAAGGCAATCTTCTCTTTTCGTCCGTTTTCTTCGATCCACTTATGGAGCTTTAAGGTAATATCCATATCCTCTCCGATTGTGCTCCGGAACCCTTTGATTCTAAAGAGGGTCCCCCTCCTGAAGGCTCCAAAAGCTCCAGCAATCACCGTTATGGCACCGACAGTGGCCTGAGCCCGTTTATGAAGGAAGAATGCAGTTAAATATTGGAGGAACTGGTATCTTATAATGCCGCTTACCTGAAAGGTAGGTCTTAATTGATGCAGTTCACCCGTGAATGCCTGAGCTATCATGACGTTTCCACCCGAGGCGATGACTTCCCTTTCTTGGAAAACAGCATTCATTTCTGATAAGGCATTCGTTTCCAACATACTGTCTGCATCGAGGGTAATGACAATCTCATTTTTGCTAAAATTGATTCCGGCATTGAGTGCATCTGCTTTCCCACCGTTTACCTTGTCCAGTACGAAGATGCCGGAATATTTAGCAGAACGATAGACATTGAGTATTTCCTTATGCTTCAGTCTGCTGTCTACAGGTCGATAATATGCCTTCAAATCAAGGGTTTGATTCAATACCTCGAGGGTTTGGTCTATGGACCCGTCATTGACAATGACGAGCTCGGCACCACGGTGATCCTGATGAAGAAAACCTTGTATACAATTCCCGATCACCTTGTCTTCGTTATAGGCAGGGACAATGACAGAAAAGCTGTGATTCTTAAAGACGGCCTTTTTCTTCTTTTTTTCATTCTTGAAAATAGGAATGATGATATATACGGTCTGGAACAACACAAAAGCGATGAATATAGCGAATGTGAGATAGAGAAAAAACATAGCATTTATCTCTCCTTACTGTTTGCTTGATAGACCCTTACATAGTCGATCAGAAATTCTTTTGTGGAGCTATCATTAGGATCCGGTGGACCGGGCCACGTTCCGCCAATGGCTGTATTTATATAAAGAAATAAGGGGGTGTCAGGTGAATACATTTTCGTTTCAAAAACGACTTCACCATCAAGGGTCCACGAAATGTTATCCTTCTCCCAAATCAATCCATACGTGTGAAAGTCATCAGAAAAATTGGTTTCGCTAATGTATGTTGAGTAGTCTCTCTGTTTTTCTCCATTTGAATCTGTCCAGTGAACGACAAAATAAATTTCATTCGGCACCTGTCCGATATTTTCCATGATATCAATCTCAGGAAGCCATTTTTCACTATTGGAATTTACGAGCCATAAAGCAGGGAAAATTCCAGTTCCTTCAGGGATCTTTGCCCGTATTTCCACTTTTCCGTAAGTGAATTCAAAGAGATCTTCTGTGGTGATGGCCCCGGATGTGTAGTTTCTCTCTTTGAACCGTTCTTTTTTAGATTGTATAACCAGATGTCCATCCCTGATTTTCAGATTGTCAGGAGAGTAGTATTGTAACTCTTCATTCTTATCTGAAGCCCAATCCTGCAAGTTCCACCTGCTTTTGAAATCATAGCTGTCAAAATCATCGTTCCATACTAATGACCAGGGGCTTTCTTCTTTTTCTTCTGCCGATAACGCCTTTGGGGGAAGTTCCACTTCTCTTTTCATCACTTCACTTTCCTTTGTTCCCCCTTCCGTACTTTCGAATTTTTTCTTTACGGAATCAAGAAGATCTTCTTGATTAGAACAACCCGAGACTGTGAGCATCGCCAGTAATATCCCTGCTATTAATCGAATCGTACTTCCCCCTTTTTAGAGAATAAGGATATTTCCCCTTTATTAAGAACATCTTGACGCAATCCTTGGAGAATGCATTTGTTCTGTATTGAGAACAATTGTAACAAAAAAAAATAAAGGGGTAAAGAATAAACAAGTCATTGTGAAAGTAAATTTGTTTTCCCCCATATTTAATGAGTGTTGAATGTCTTCCACTGGTCGTACTCATGGATGGCCATTCCACCAAAACCGGATTGACCGGCATACCATTTGTTCGATATCCAGTTGAGCACCGTGAAATCTCTCCATTTCATCTGCTTCATCATTGAAATCCAACCTGATCCCTTGTTTCAACGGGTTTTGTAAAGAAAAAAAGACAGGTCACGACGAAGGTGATGAAATAGGTTCGTTTCTTCACTTTCCATGCTCCTTATTTGAAAAAAGATACATTATCATGCTCTCCACCAATTTTCTTCGGCAAACATGATGATCACTATAGACTATGTAAAAACACAAGAAAAGAGCCGGTCAGACCGGCTCTTTTCTTGTGTTTTTAATGATTTGTCCTTCCTTTATTCCAAGTAGCTTGATACTGCCTGCAGGGAGCTCTAAAACAGAATGTGCCTGTTTGACGGGGGAGGTTATTTTCCAGGGCTGTAAGTCTGGCACGAGTTTGATCACTTTTTGTTCTCGATCGAGGAATGCTGCGTCAATGGGGAAGTTCATAAAGAACATATGAATGGAGTTGCAAGGAATGATCCAGAGCCCTTCTTTTTCCAGGGGGCGCCTTCTAAACATCAACCCCTTTAATCTGGAGGAAAAGCGATCGGCCTTCTTTAATGAATAGGGAATTATTTGATATAAAGTGGTTTCCTCCGAGTCTTTCATCCTATCTCTCCTTTAAAAATATAAAGATAGACCTACTATACATCAGAAAACGATTGGTTCTCAATAGCGAATTATGTCGATTTTTTTATAAGCTAAGACTATTTACATGTTCATTATAATGAACTATTATGAGTGTACGAGGTAGTTCTTAAAAAAGAACAACCGGTAAAATCTAATGGACATAAAGGGAGGAAATACAAATGGTAAACAAAATGAGGCAGTTAGTGATGGAAGAGGAAGGGCAAGGGTTGTCGGAGTATGGGTTGGTGTTAGCTGGTGTAGTGACAGTAGTTGCTGCAGCAATAGTTTTATTAAGAACAGAAATTACTGATTTATTTACAAACCTCTTACCTTAATATACTTAGTTTCTACTATTTCTCAAGCCTTATTCCCAAATGAGGCTTGAGATTAAAAACGAGGTCGATTCCATTGATTATCTATACAACTCTCAGTCTGTTATTAGGCATATCCCTAATAACAGACATCAAAAATAGAAAAATATTAAACGTTGTCACTTTACCCACTATCCTAATCGGCCTCCTATTCCATTCCATTACACAAGGATGGAATGGATTTTTTTTTAGCGGTGCGGGCTTGCTGATGGGGATCGGAACACTGCTTATTCCGTTCTTACTTGGCGGCATGGGGGCAGGGGACGTGAAGCTGATGGGTGCGGTCGGGGCCCTGATGGGACCTGTGTTCACTCTAAAAGCATTTGTTGTCGTGGCCCTTATAGGAGGTTTGATTTCTTTGATCCTGATCATGAAGAAAAATGGCCTTATGGATTCTCTTAGAAGCTTATATCTCTTCCCGGTTTTGTTATCAGGAACAAAAGGAATGATTCACTTGAAGCCTGACGCGAAATCGTCCATTGCCTTTCCTTACGGTGTCCCGATCGTCATTGGAACGTTAATGACAGTGGTTTGGGGTGTTGTCTCTTGAAAAGTGAAAAAGGCCAGTCTCTTGTGGAATTTGCGTTTGTGCTGCCGCTCCTTTTATTGCTTATCTTTGGGATTGTTGATTTTGGAAGGTACTTCCACGCTGCGTTAACGGTGGACCATGCCGGCCGTGAAGCGGCGAGGGCTGCCAGTGTAGGAAAGAGTGATGTGGTGGGGGTTGCTGTGAGGAACGGTTCGAGCATCGGTTTGAGTGCCGGGCAGGTACAGTTTTCGAAATCCACAGAGGAAGCTACCGTTCGCATCGTCTACCCGGTCACATTTATTACACCTGTTATAGGATCCCTTGTTGGAACTTTACAAGTGGAAGATACCACAGTAATGAGGATTGAATGATGATGAGCCGATTAAAATCTCTATTGATGAATGAACAGGGAAATATAGCGGTGACGGCAGCCTTATTTATGGTCGTTTTGTTAGGGATGGTGGGGCTTGCTTTGGATGGGGGAAAGATTTATGCCGAAAAGAGCTCCCTGCAAAAAGCCCTGGATGCCTCCGTTTTAGGGGGAGTACAGGTCATTGCCAGTAAAGGGGAAGCAGAAGCGGTCACAGTGGCGAAAAACCTTGGAGCCAAAAACGGCCATTCCCTCGTTGGAGGTACATTTTCCACTACCGGCAAATCGATAAAAGTCAGTCAGGAAGTGAAGGTTCCACTCACATTTGCCAGGTTTCTGGGTTTCAACGAAGCGACGGTTTCCGCTTCTGCCAAAGCGATTGCGGCGCCTCTGAAGAAAGGGATGAGGATTACCCCGATTGCGGTGGAAAAGGATTCGTTGCCATCTAATACGGAATTGAAATGTGAGAATACCGGAAAAAATCATGGAAACTGCGGCTACCTAGCCTTCGACGGCAGAGGGGCAAGCAATCTTAAAGACAATATCATAAACGGGGTGGAAGTTTCGGTTGGGGAACTTGGGACGGTTGAAACCGAGCCGGGACAGAAGTGGGGACCCGTTCAGGATGCCTTTGAAACCCTGATCAGCCGTGACGCCGGTAAGCCCCATTGTCAAAGCGCTGCTACGGCCGACAAACAATGTGCCCGTGTCATTTATATCGTCGTCATCGATACATGGGAAGGGGTTAATGGCCGGGATACAGTAAATGCTGTGGGATTGGCGGCCTATTGGCTGGAAGGCATGCCTGAGAAGAAAAGGGTAACAGGTAAGTTCCTTAAAATGGTCACTCAAGGAGATAGTGATGAATCGGCCCCTGATTATGGGTTATATGGTGTGAAATTGGTTGAGTAAACTCTTTATTACTAGTAGCGGGAGGATATTATGAAAACGAAGCGTATATGGATGTGGTCATTTGTATTTGGAATCATTGCGGCACTTGTCGCTTATATCGTCGTCATTCCGGCACCTGCACCGGTTCCTGCTTCCACGACTACGGCGGTGAAGGACGATGGGAAGGAGAAGCAGGACGAAAAAGAGCCTGAAGTGCCAAGCAGGGAAATGAATAATAAAATGATTCCCGTTGCGGAGGGTATGAGGGCAATCTCCCTTAAAGTCGCTCTGGAACAGGGCGTTTCAGGGTATATTGAGCCAAATTCACATATTGATATCATTGCCTTTGAATCAACCATTGATGGGAAAACCAAGAAAGAAATGAGAACAGCAAATGTCCTACTGCAAAATGTGAAAGTCTTGACTTCAGGCAAATCAGCAGATGGACCGGATGAAGCCTTACGATATGAAACGGTAACCGTGGAGGTAACACCTGCACAAGGGGCTGAACTCAGTTTAGCTTCTAAGGACAAGGACGGATTCTACTTTATGCTACGGGGTAAAGAGGACACGAAACTAGAAAAAGACCCAATTTCATTTTCAAGGGAAGTCTTTAAAGAAGGGGAGAGTGAGGAATAGTGATTAATTGGTTTTATTACTCAGATACCAACACAGCTCCGGGGGACCTGGAGTTACTCCTTCAGAAACAGTCATACGAACTCCACCAATTTCCACAATGGGAGGACTTGATTTACCGGATTAAAGAAACGGATCATTCCATTCTATTCCTTAAAGCCAATGCCATCTATGACGGATTCGAGCTATGTCAGGAAATTTCGATCCTGTTTCCTCATCTCTATATCATTTTAATCGTGCCTGATCATATGGAGAATGCAAGAAAAGCCATGAATGTGGGGGCATCCAATATTCTTCGTCATTCCTCGGAACAAGGAGAGAAAAAGGAGGTCATCGATCAAGCCGTTAAATACTTAAAGCTCCGTGAAAGTGGAGTGAACTTTCATCTTGCGAAAAATTGTAAAGTCATATCGGTCTGCAGTCCTAAAGGAGGGATCGGTCGAACCACTACGGCAGTCAACCTGGCAGTGACGTATGCCCAGATGGGAAAAAAGGTAGGGATGCTTGACGCCAACCTTCAATTTGGTGATCTGAATATGCATTTTGATATCAGACCGAATGGAACGCTTTACGAATGGGTGAAGGAAGAGTATGAGCGACATAGCTATTCCATCGATAAATACCTGGTTTTACATGACAGCGGTGTCTCGATCCTACCGGCACCCCTCAGACCGGAATTTTTCGAAATGATCACCGAGACTCATATAGAGAAGGTGATCGAAGAAATGAAAATGATGTTTGATATTTTAATCATCGATATCCCTTCCTATTTATCAGAAGTTCATTTGAAGTGTCTGGAACGCTCAGAAGAATGCCTTTTATTGGTGACGAATGACCTTCCTGTATTGAAACGCAGCAAGCTTTACATTGAAGCCCTGGATTCCTTCCAGCTTAGGGAAAAGATAAAAATCATTCATTTACTCAGTAAGAAGAATAAGCAGGTTGATTCAACCAAAATGGAAAGAATTCTGGAAGCAGCCGTATTCTCAACATTGCCGATTCAAGAAGCAGTGATCTCTCAATCGGTTAACCTCGGGGTACCGGTCGTCCTTTCACATCCACGTAAACCGATCGGGAAGAGTTTTCTCACATTAGCGAAAAAGCTTAGCGAGCCGACTGCAACTTTAAAACAAGAGGTCCCGCCAAAAACGAAAAAAGGCGTCAAGCAATTAGTCCCTATGAAAGGAAGGGTGTAGGATGGCCGTCTTCAGCAAGGTTGCTCAAAATCAAAATCAAAACCAAAACGGTAAGCATCACGTTGAAGCCAAGCTGAGAGCTCCTAAAACAAAGGAGTTCTGGGAAATGGGATCCAGACTGCATCACTATATAATAGAAGAAGTGAAGAAATATCCCGGTCTGAGTGAGGACGAGGAAAAAAGTAAAATAAAAGAATGGAGTGAAGAATTTATAAATGAAGAAGGGGGGCGTTTGACCTTTGAAGAAAAAAATCAACTTATTGAAGCGGTGGAAGATGAGCTTCTTGGGTACGGGCCGATCACCCCTCTTTTGGAAGACTCCTCTGTTTCAGAGATTATGGTCAACGGGCCCCATCAAATCTACTACGAGCAACATGGAAAGCTGATTCGAAGCTCATTCACCTTCAGGGACGATCAGCATGTTCAGAGAATCATCGAAAAAATTGTTTCACCCATCGGCCGAAGGGTAGACGAGAGTTCTCCCATGGTGGATGCCAGGCTTCCAAATGGTTCCCGTGTTAATGCGATTATCCCTCCTCTTTCATTAAAAGGCCCGATCGTGACAATAAGGAAATTTTCCGAGACGCCTTTTTTAATAGAAGATTTAATCCAATTTGAGACATTGAATCATGATATGGCAGAATTTCTTAAAGTATGTGTATTGGGACGCTTGAATATCTTTATCAGTGGGGGGACAGGTTCAGGAAAAACATCTTCCCTGAATGTCCTTTCCTCGTTCATTCCTCAGGATGAGAGAATCGTGACCATTGAAGATGCAGCAGAACTGCAGCTCTCCCAAGACCATATTATCTCTCTTGAATCCAGACCCACCAATATTGAAGGAAGAGGGGAAATCACGATCCGGGATCTCGTCCGCAATGCGCTGAGGATGCGTCCCGATCGGATTGTGGTAGGAGAAGTGAGGGGGACAGAAGCACTTGATATGCTTCAAGCGATGAACACCGGCCATGATGGAAGCTTGAGTACGGGGCACGCCAACTCGCCACGTGATATGCTTGCCCGTCTGGAAACCATGGTCATGATGGCCGGGTTTGATTTGCCGGTGCGGGCAATCCGGGAACAGATTGCCAATGCCATCGATGTCATCGTCCAACAGGTACGTCTGAAGGATGGGTCAAGAAAAATCACCCATATTACAGAAGTGCAGGGGATGGAAGGAGAAACCATCGTTCTTCAAGACCTTTTTCATTTCAAGGAAACCGGTTGGTCCCCTGATGGGAAAGTACAGGGAAGGTTTGTCTCCACAGGGATTCGGCCAACATTCATCGAACAACTTGAAGGAAATGGCTTAACAGTATCCTCTTCCTGGTTCAAGGGGGAGTGGTAATGTGGAAAACGGTGTTTGGATTTTTGGCGTATTCATACTGACAACCAGTATCTTCTATATTGTTTTTTCAGTGGTGATGAAAAAGAGACAGGTTCAAAAGCGCATTGATCGCTTTTTTGGCCCCACTTCCTCCCGGCAAAGTGAGAAAGGTGAGGTGAAGAAGGATCCAACTTTGGAGAGAATCAGTAGTGCGATTGCCAAGATATTCAAAGGTGTACAGTTTAGTAAGAAAACGAAGGCCCTTATCTTACAGGCAGGCAGTTCCATCCCGCCGGAACAATTCCTAGCGTATCGGTTGATGAGTGCCCTCTCCCTCTCTTTGCTGCTGTTCTTACTGCAGCTGCATTGGGTGCTTGTGCTGGTGGGACTGATTGTCGGTTTCCTCCTTCCAAAGCTGATCATGTCAAGGAGGAGGAAAAAACGACTACAAGCCTTGCCGTTACAGTTGATCGATGCTCTGGGAATGATGGCGAATTCCATGAGGGCTGGCTTCAGCTTCATGCAGGTGATGCAGCTTGTCGGAAAGGAAATGCCATCTCCCATCGGTCCTGAATTCCAACGGGCGGTCCGTGATGCAGGGCTTGGGGTCCCACTTGAGAAAGTGTTTGAGGATATGATTTTCAGCTTGCCTAATAAAGAATTGGAGGTTGCCCTCGAAGCCATCATTGCTCAAAGGAGGAGCGGGGGGAACTTGGCCGAACTACTGGAAACGATGGAGGATACCATCAGGGGGAGAGTGCGGATCATGGGGGAGCTGAATACATTGACTTCTCAAGGTAAGCTATCTTCCTTGGTCATCACCATGCTCCCGATCGGGCTGGGCTTCTATTTATTCGTTGTGGATCCCGAATATTTCGGTCCGCTCATCCACGAGCCAATGGGTATTGCCATGCTTGTACTGGCAGGCTTCCTCGTTTTGCTTGGCTGGTTCGCCATTCAGAAGATTCTTCGGATTGAGGTGTAGATTATGAGTATTGTCTTTCTTTTAATGACCATCTGTTCCTTTACATGCTTATCAGCGGCCGTCCTCTTGACCATTAACCGCAAAAGGATTGCCGTTGATCACCGGATCCATCACTATTTTAACCATATTCACCAGGTGGACTCTGTTGAAAAGGCAAATAGGAAAAAGAGATCCCAGCGTCCTTATTCACCATTATGGAATCGTGGGCTGCAGCTGATCAGTAGAAAAACGAGCAAAGCGAAACAAAAGAAGCTCGATCATCTCATCCGCGATGCCGGTTACGCGGGCAGGTTGACAGCTTTGGAATTCCGGCTGATTCAACTGCTTCTAAGCGTTGGAGGGGGTGTGACTGTTTTCTTCCTCTTTGCTCCTATAGCAGATAATATGATGATGACGATGCTTCTGGCATTTGGCGTTTTCTTTCTTGGCATTCAATACTGCACATTCTACTTGAGTAAAAAAAGGACCAGGAGAATTGCCGAGATTAATAGGGCAATGCCTGATTTCTTCGATACGGTGAATCTATTGATCGAGGCCGGACTCGGATTGGATGCCGCTATTTTAACGGTTTGCCAAAAGAAGAAAGGGCCGCTTTCCGAGGAGTTCATGTTTGTTCTCGAAGATATGAAACGAGGAAAATCAAGAAGGGAAGCGTTCTATGAACTGAGGATGAGGGTACCCTCCGATTCCCTGCAAAGTACGTTGACCACCATGATCCAAGCAGACTATCTGGGAGTAGGGATGTCAAAGGTCATCCGAAACCTGACCATCCGCATCCGGGAGCAGAGAAGAGAAGCTGCCAGGGAGCAGGCCATGAAAGCCCCGGTCAAAATGCTTTTTCCCATGGTATTCTTCATTTTCCCTTCCATCTTCATCGTATCCCTGGGACCTCTCATCGTTAAAATCCTGACAGAAGGACTCATGTAATCCGAGGGACGAGCCTCCCCTAGGGAGGTCCGTCCCTCGATTGAAAAACTTGTCGATAAGAATTTCCCCCTAAGTGATAGACTATTCTGATTTTTCTTTTATAATGTAAATATAAGTAATTTCTGTTAATCTTTGAATTTATATTATTATAAGGGGGGATTGTCAATGCCGGGATATTATATGAAGGAAATATGGACACCTTTAAAGATAGTGGGAATTAAAATTTTTCGATCAGAAGAAAATAGTATCTTTATGAAAGTCTTCCAAAAACCAAGAAAACGTATTTTCTAAAACCAATATATTAAATACTTCTAAAAAGCGTACGATAAAGGCAAACCCATTGAAAAATGGTGACGCAAAGCTATAGGGGTTTCCGTCGTGGAGACGATGCCAGCCAGTTACCGTGTACGCCATTTTCCATCCTTTTACCGCACTTGCCATACCTATATTCCATTTGCATATCTCCCTCACCATCTCTAGCACTATTTCAAACCATGAACCTCCCAGCTTTCATTAACAACAATAATCATTGATTCGTTTCACCCTTTGGATTCCTCCCACGCAAATAACCATTTCTGCATAGCAACAAGGCACTACATAATAAATTGAATAGGAGTTGAGATAATGAAGAAAATCTGCACCTGCTTATGTGTGTTTCTACTTGTCTTCAGTTTCAGTATCACTCCAACCCTTGCTGCCGGTTCCTTTGATCCATCATCCGTCAAAAAAGAAATTCATTCTGTTTCAAAGCAACAATCATCCAAGGCACTCGGTGATTCCATTCCCGATGGTCTGAAGGAAAAGATGAAAGGATTGAAGAAGGTAGAAGATATGAAATTGATGGGGGATATATATGAACAGGAACCTAATGATGCCCCTCATCAGGCTGACGCGATCAATCTTGACGATATTGTATTCGGAACCTTCTGGTGGGAAGAAGACTTGGACTTTTATAGCTTGAATATGGATGAAACCCAAGATACGTATATTTACGGAGCCACATTGACGCCCCTCAATGACCTTGGATATTTGCTTTTTAGTCCGGATGGAGAGGCGATTTATCCGGATGAGTTGCTCCAAGAGGGAAGTGAAAAACTACTGATCTATTATTCATTACCGCCAGGTTCATATTATCTGGTAGCCACAGATCTAAACATGTTTGGTGGAGACGGAGTCTATGGTCTTACCGCTTTTACTGGTGAAGAAACCACAGATAATGTGTATCGGATATACGGAAACGACCGGTACGAAACTGCGATTGAAATCTCAAAGGCAGGATGGCCGGATGGTTCAGATACGGTTGTACTGGCAAGAGATACCACATTTCCTGACGCCTTGGCAGGTGCCCCCTTTGCTTATCAGGAAGATGCGCCGATCCTATTAAATTCAAAGGGTAGCTTAAATAATAAAGTGAAAGAACGAATAAAAGAATTAGGGGCTAAGAAAGTGGTCATTTTAGGAGGAGAGGGAGCAATATCCGGTGAAGTAGCCAAGGACCTGAAGAAAAACGGCTTGGACGTACAACGGATCGGAGGGAAAACAAGATATGAAACGGCAGCAAACATCGCGAAACAACTGGGCGATTATAAACAGGCCGTCATTGCCTATGGCGGTAACTTCCCGGATGCCTTATCCATCGCCCCGTATGCTGCATCCAATGGGATTCCGATCCTTTTGAGCCCTAAACAAGAATTAGCGAGTGAAACGAAGGAAGCCCTGAAGCCTGTTTCGGATACGATTATAGTGGGAGGGAAAGCAGTCATCTCAGAGCAGGTGGAAAAACAACTTGCCAAAAAGAACCCTACTCGCATTTCAGGTAAAGATCGTTACGAAACATCGGTCAACATCGCCACTCAGCTTCAAATTCCGGGGGATATCATTACGGTGGCAACAGGAGAGAATTTTGCAGATGCCCTAACAGGATCCGTGCTTGCTGCAAAATACTATGAGCCTATTATTCTGGTTCAGAAAAATAAAGTGCCAGCACCGGTAAGGACGTATATTTCAGATAATAGAACCTGGTATTACACCGTACTTGGTGGAGAAGGGGCTATTTCTGAACAAGTGGTGCAAGAGCTGAGCGGTTTGTAATGGTGAAGGACGAACGGCCATCCCTAAGGGCGGCCCTTCGTCTTTCTTTATTTTTAAACAGAAACGATCCAACCTGAATAAAATACCAAATGACTATCATCCTACCCCTGATTTTCTGTTATGATATTATCAACGAATATTTCGACAATAACCGGAATGAAGGGAATGCCAATCAATGACTAGTGCTTCAACCATGCTGATACAATACCTGGAAGATCATTCGGACGAATTTCTACATAATTGGCGCAAAAGTATCGTACTTTCAGATAATGATATATATAAAGAAGAAGTATTGAACAATGGTGTGAAGATGTTTCAATTAGTGAAGCGTGCGATTGTGAAGCCCCTCACGGAAGATGAAATCACCACACTTGCCAACAAGACGGCTCTTGAACGGGTCAATGCCAACGTGAATATCAGCGAATTTGTATATAACGTAAATATAGGCAAGAGCATCATCATCAAATGGGTGAGTAATTCTGGAATTGAACTCAGGGAATTACAGCCCTTGATTGAAGATATCAATTCGCTATTTGACCGCTTTTCCTATCTTGCCGTCAGAAAATATACGGAGATCAAAGAGCAGCAGCTTCAAGAGAAGGAACTGTATATTGATCAGACCCACAAGGAGCGCTTGACGATTCTCGGTCAGATGAGTTCAAGCTTCGTTCATGAATTCCGGAATCCACTGACGTCCATTATCGGTTTCACCAAGCTCCTGCAGAACGGCTACCCGGATCTTCCTTACCTGGATATCATGCAGCATGAGCTCGAGCAATTAAATTACCGCATTTCTCAATTCCTTCACGTATCGAGAAAAGATCTGATCGATAGTACAAGGGAAGAAATCTTCCTGACCAGTCATTTGGGAGAGACCATCGAATTCCTGTATCCGAGTCTCCTGGATGGAGATGTTTCAATCGAATTCAAATGTGAGCCTGATATCAAGGTGCTCGGAAACCGTGATGAGTTAAGACAGGTATTCCTCAACCTCATCATGAACTCCATCGATGCCCTTCAAGAAGTGGACGGGCACAGGCAGATCAATGTCGCCTGTGATGTGAAAGATGGCCGAACGAATCTCGTCATCTCCAACAATGGCCCCCGGATCAAAGTAGAAACCATCGAAGCGATCTTTGAACCTTTTTACACGACGAAAGACCTCGGGACGGGGATCGGCCTTTATATTTGTAAAAAGCTGATTGAAAAGCATGGTGGTTACATATACTGTCATTCTGATGATAAGTGGACCACGTTTACGATTGGGATTCCTGTTGAATCCAATTTGGTCATATGAGCGGTTTGTCGGTGTCAATTCCAAAACCTGTTGGGATTGATACCGTATTTTTTTGAATTTTTTTAGGGATTGATTTAGTGATTAATAGAATGTGAATGATATAATTGGTGTAGGAAAATAGAATCATTTAGTTGGGAGCGGATATGGTCATGGTACAAAATGAAAAAGGGGTAACATTACTTGAAGTGCTCTTATCCATAACGATATTATCCATTATTCTACTGTCCATCACAAATTTCTTTCCTCAAATGGGGATGATGAATGAGCACAATAGAGCGAAATCACAAGGTGTGAATGAAGCCAAAGAGGTATTGGTAAAGTTGAAAGCTTCCAAAGAAGTACGTGAATTCCTTATAGATCCCACACCAATCAATCGACCGGTGGAATATAAAAGTGAAGACAATACCTATTTCTATTTTAATACTTCGGAACAAGATTTTGATATACATATAAAAATTAAAAAGAAATCTGACTTGAATTCGACTCCATCTAAAGCCCATTTGGTTGAGATTAAGTTACAGAAAGATCATCGTACGGTGAGTGAAACCTACGGATACATCTCTATCGATGAATAAAGGGGGGAGTTTGTTGAATGAACGTGGAGTGACTTTAATTGAAGTTCTGGCCACCATTACCATATTATCGATTATCGGTGTAGTGATCTGGAATGTTTTTTTTCAAGGTCTTACTTATTCAGATAAGGCAGTTACTCAGAATACAATGCAGCAAGAGTCTAACTATATTAGCTTGAAGCTTACAAGGATCCATCAAACCTCTAAAGAGTATGAACTTACTAGTTCAGACTGTATGATCAAGGTGGAGTACGTTACCAAAAACAAAGGGACATTGGAAGAAACGTTTAAAGAGCCGGGTTTATGTGTGTCAACAAGCTTCTCAGGAAGTATTGATCCAAATAAAGAGGACCTGTCCCTGACCATTTCGATCCGTGATAAAGAGAGAGCTGCCAATAAGTTTGATTTGAAAACGGTATTCTACAGGTTGAAGGAGAATGGGATAGAATGAAGCATAATAAAAATGAAGAAGGATATGCACTGGTCACCGTGTTGTTAATCATTGTCGTATTCATGGTGATTTCCCTCTCCTTTATGGGACAGTCATTTAACAGTGTGAAGCAAAATAAAGTAGTAGAAAAAAACTATCAATCTGTTGCGTTGGCTGAAATGGGTATTTCCTTTTATCAACGCGCTGTTAGAAATGCTTATCTTTCCAATCAAGCACATGTTTTAAATCAGGTTAATCAAATGAGGGCTACAGATCGTCAAAATAAAGTAGAAAAGTCACAGGAATACTATGATGGTCTCGTTGTTCCCCTTATGAAACAAGCCATCCAGAACTCTCTCGAAAGTGAACAAAAAACCCTTAAAATAGAAGATCGTGACGATACGTTTTACTCCATTCAGGATGTGAATATTTCTTCAGGAGAAAATGGTATCTCTATTACCTTTTCAAGTCTTGGAAAACAGGAGGATGAGATTTCAACCCTTAGTGCGGAAATGACTATACCAGTCAACGATATCGGGTTGACAGATGGAGGGGAATCCGACCCTTCTACAACTTATTCGCTACCTGATTTCAACCAGATCAAAGAGCCTGCAGGTTTAGCGGAGAAATGCAAAAATCCTCCTGTCATCTACGATAATTGCAGTGAAATCTTCATTGCCGGGTCGGGATCTTTTTCTCAAAATCATAATCAATTAGATGACAAACTCCTGTATGCTAAAGGCGCATTAGTATTAGGTGGGAATGCCAATAATATGAGTAACACAAAAATTCATTCAGATGGTTCCATGTCTATCGGAAAGAACATGAATGGTACCGAGGATGTATTCATTGAGGTGAAAGGTGCCATGAGCTTCGGTGGACAATTAAGGATGGATTATTCGAACGTACATGTAGGAGGAAGTATGAGTCTGGATGGCCATCTTGAAATGGAAAACCACTCATTTATGTATGTCGGAGGCAGTGCAGATATATCAAAACACCTTTCCATTAGTCCCGATTCTAAGATGTGCGTAGCTGGAAATCTACATGCCAGCCAATTGAATATAGCTGGGGAATTATATGTGAAAGGATCTATAAATGGAAAGATTAAATCTGGAGAAGCGGATGAGGTCAATCAGGTGGACTTTGAGAAGTATTGTGGCAAACCTGATTCTTCCAAGGAGCTTACTATTGAGTGGGGAAATATCGTGAATAATGTTGAGTATAACTATTAATGATGGACCGAAATGCTGAACGAAACCCCCTGGAGGTCTCCAGGGGGTTATTTCACCCGACAGCAGAAGGGGTTTCCCGCGCCGTGATATAATCCATCAGCTCCCCAGCCGGTACAGGCCTGCTAAAGTAATACCCTTGAGCATACTCACACTGCAGTTCCTTCAACCATGACAGCTGGGATTCTGTTTCTACCCCTTCTGCCACGATGGTCAGATTCAAATGCTTGGCCATGGCATGAATCGCAGATACGATTGCTTTATTGGACTCATGATCATCCAGTCCCATGATGAAGCTCCGATCGATCTTCAACGTTTGAATCGAGAATTTCTGCAGATAGCTTAACGAGCTGTATTCAATGCCGAAATCATCGATGGCGATGGATACGCCGATTTCCCGCAGGGCCGTCAGTTTTGCCAGGGCTTCTTCCACATGATGCATCGTCGTGCTTTCCGTGACCTCGAGTTCGATGAGGGAAGGGGGGACGTCGTAAGTATTCAGAACATCCCTGACCATGTCGACAAATGTAGCATCGTGGAATTGACGGGAAGAGACATTGACTGAAATCTTGAACTCATGCCCGTCCTGAATCCAGATTTTCAGCTGCTTGCATGCTTCAATCAGAATCCGGTGTCCGAGAGGGCCATCTGCTCGTGACCCTCCTGAACTTTTTTCTCGAACTCTTCATTGAAATAGCGACGATTCGGTAATCCTGTCAGTTCATCATGATAGGCGAGATACTGGATTTGCTCCTTGTCACGGATCGCTTCTGTAATATCCGTCGCCAGGACATGGGCACCCGTCACTTCCCCGTTGAGATGAATCGGCACCACGATGACCTGAATGGACATGATGTGCCCTTTCCGGTGGGGGAAGGCCATTTCGAATTTTGACGCCTCCCCAATCAGGGATTTTCGGAATGCGGTCTGGATCTGATCCAGATCCTTTTCCATGACATACGAATGGAACCTTTGTCCGATCATCATGTCGATAGGGTAGCCTGTCATTTCCGCCGCCCTGTTATTGGCCTCTATAATGATGGCATCTCGGTTATAGGTGAAAATGGCTGAAAGATTATTCTGATATAGGGATCTGTATTCCTGTTCCTTCTCGTAAATATCCTTCATCTGTTTTTTATGCATATCATTGGCCAAATGGTCCGGAATGAACCAAAGAGCCAGCAGGATGCCCATTTCAATGATAAAAGGAAGCATCTGATTGTTTTCCACCCGGGAAAGCTGCGGTCCATACTTCTCCGGTGAAAGCAGGGAATAAGCCGTCAGATAGGTAAGACCTGAGAAACCCAGCCCCATAATGAAGCTCCAGAATACGTGCGTTTTCCCTCGATACGAACTGCTTTCCTGATTATTAAGCTGCAGGAGCATCCGAAAAAAAGGAAACGTCACGCCAAGTGTCATCAGAATCGTCAGTCCTATGTACATCGGTTTGAATTCTATATGAGGATAAATCAGCCCCGTATACGTGGCAAAATTCCCTGCCATCATGATCAGGGAAAAAATGAATCCTCCCTTGATGAAGTGCACCTTATCCGTATTCACGTCCTGAAAAAGACGCAGAGAAAGAAAAATGCTGAAAAAGCAAACCACGATAAAAATCGGGGCGAAATAGACGAACCGCTGGATGAAGATATCATATGAAACCATCCACGTCACAGAAGCGTGAAGCAGGCAGTAAAAAATCGTATAAATAAAGGAAGGAAGCCATAATTCCTTTTTGTTGAAAACCTGCTTTTGACCATTTCGCTTGAACGCTTCCTTCAACGCCAGATAGCTGCAGCCGGCCGATAATAGAACGCTTAAAGCTATATTTATAAAAATCACTAGAGTATCAGCCATTTGTACCTCTGTCAAAATACCTATTCCTAACAGTATATCATGTATTTCGACGGAATTTTCTTATTTTTTTGTTTTTCTTTTATTAATCGACAAGGAATTGAACGATCGAGTTTTACCCCAAAAAAACCTTCCCGAACCACCCGGAAAGGTCACTTCAATCGCTCAATATCTTCAATCATTTCCTCATAAGGGGGATTCGACACGCCTTCGTACTGCTTCAATAATACGCCGTTCTCACTCACCAGATAAAAAGAGGTCCCGTGCACAAATTGGTCCGATCCCTCGACCTTTGCCGCAGGAGTTTTAAACGACACATTAGCGAAGTGTTCAATCTCATCCCGGGTGTATCCCGTCAGGAAGATCCAGTTTCCGGCATCGAATTCATACCGGCTGCTGTATTCCTTAAGCACATCGGGCGTGTCATGCTCCGGATCGACGCTGATCGAAACCAATTGGACATCTTCATCCAATCCAGCCTCCTCAATCTTCTTCTGAAGCTTAGCCATATTCGCGGTCATCGGCAGACAGACCGTATCACAATTCGTAAAAATAAAATCGGCTACCACGACCTTCCCTTTATTGAGAGCGGCAAGCGATGTCTTCTCCCCATTCTGATCAACGGCAGGCAAATCCCCAACCTCCACCTTCATCGGAAACGACTCCTCCACATCCTGACCCTGACACCCAGCCAATAACAGAAAACCCAAGGCGACAATAGAAATCATAGACTTTACACCCACTGCCCTACCTCCTTCTATAATAGAGGTCCGTCCCTCCACGTTGAGGGACGGACCTTGCTTTGTTAGTCGATGAATTGTTTGTCGATGAGATCGGTGAATTCTGGTTTTTCTTTCAGGAATTTGAGTTCGTAGGAGGAGTCGGCGAATGCCTGGACGGCGTCTGAATCCACTTTGTAGGTGAATCCGATTCGTTCCCATGCCTGGTCGACGACTTCTTTACTTAGTTCCTGGCCGGTGACTTCTTTTACGTCTTTGATCGTGATCTCTTTCGCTTCTTCAGGATTTTCTTCTATAAATGAAGTCGCTTCTTTATGGGCATCCACTATCTTTTGAATCGTGTCCGGATTTTCTTTTACGGATTTTCCTGACGCAACGAGTACGGAAGCAGGAAGTGTTTTCCCGAAGGAAATTTCATCATGATCGATGATGATGTTGGCGCCTGTTTCCTGTTGAATCACGGCTGCCCAAGGTTCAGGAGCGACGGCGATGTCGACTTTTCCGGATTTCAGCATGTTCGCATACTGTGCAGGGTTCCCTGTTACGTGCTTCATCGTACCCCCGATGCGCTGGGACTCGATCCCGTGCTCGCCGAGGAACGTTTCCACCTGTACATCATGGGTACAACCGACTGCCGGAGTGATGAAAGATTTGCCTGCAAAATCTTCTACGGATTTCACGCCGCTTTCCTTACTCGCAAGAACCACGGTTCCTCCCGTAGATCCGCCCCCGATGATTTTCACGTCCGCGCCGGTCATATAGTTATTCATCGCTGGACCCGGTCCTACAAGACCCGCATCGATGTCACCTGTTTTCAAGGCGGTCATGAACGAAGAACCATCCGGAAACGTTTTGTATTCCACCTTCGTGCCGTCTCCCAGCTCTTTTTCATAAAATCCTTTGTCTTTCGCAACCATGGCCGGTACGTGGTTAATATTCGGGAAGTAGCCGATAACGACTTTTTTGCTGACGTCCGCACCCGAACTTTTTTCTGTCCCGCATCCGGCGAGAACCCCAAGGAATGTGAAGAAAATGGTGAGTAGTAAAAACGTTTTTTTCATTATTTATCCTCCTAATGGCGGGGTGAACCCGCAAATTTTTTATGATTCCAATCCCCAGCGCTTGATGACGGATTTCTCGATGCGCTGGAAAAGCAATTGATCGACGATGGCCCCGATGACACCGATGATGATCATGACGGCGATCACAAGGCTCATATCACCGAAATCCGAAGCGTAGCGGAGCGTGTATCCAAGACCCGGACCGGTACTTAGGAGTTCGCCTGCCATCAGTGCCCGCCAGGCGAATGCCCAGGCAAGGCGCGATCCGGTGACCACATAGGGGATCGACGCCGGGAAGATGACCCGGATGAATAAGTCCAATCCTCTCGAGCCCATTGTTTGTGCGGCTTTCAAAAAGAGGGGGGAGACGTTTTTGATCCCCATCCGGATATTCAGGGCCATGACAAATGTTCCCCCGAGGATGACAACGAATATGACGGCTTTTTCATTGAGCCCGAACCACATGATGGCCAAGGGCAGCCAGACGATGCTCGGTACACTTTGAAATGCGAGAAGTAATGATCCGAGCGTATCGTCGGCGGTTTTAGATTTTGCCAGAAGCACGCCGATGCTTGTGCCGATGACTAATGAAATCCCAAGGCCGATGAAAAGCCGTTTGAAGCTCGCGATCAGATCGATGATCAGGGTCTGATCGGCAATGCCTGTGTAGAGGGCATGGAAAACGGATGTAGGCGATGGAAGGATGATTTCCGTCCAGAATCCCAATCGTGACCCGGATTCCCAAAGGCCGATGATGAGGGCAAAGAAGATGATGCGTTTAAGAGCTGTGTTCATAGGCCAATTCCTCACTTATCACTTTGTCGATTTCCTTCTTTAAATAGCTCATGATATGTTCTTCGATTTTTACCATTTCTTCCTTATGGGCATCCCGTGGACGAGGGAGATCCACTTTGATATCCGCCAAAATCGTTCCGGGCCGGGTCCCCATGACGATGATCCTGTCTGATAGCTTGATAGACTCCGAAATACTGTGAGTGACGAACAGGACGGTCTTCTTTGTTTCCATCCAAATCGTTTCAAGCTGGTGATGGAGACGGGAGCGGGTCTGTTCATCCAAGGCGCCGAATGGTTCATCCATCAGAAGAATCTCCGGGTTCATGGAAAGGGCACGGGCGATGGCAACCCTCTGCTGCATCCCTCCGGACAGCTCATGAGGATAATGATCCTGATAGTTTCCGAGCTGGACCATATGTAAGTATTTGGCGGCCTGGGCTCTTGCTTCTTTCTTGGACATTTCTTTTTTCAAAGGGAACGTCACATTGTCCCGGACATTCAGCCACGGGAACAGCGCAGCCTGCTGGAAAACCATGCCCCGGTCTTTTCCGGGTTTCTTGATCTGATTTCCGTCAACAAGGACTTCTCCGGATGTAGAATTGGTCAATCCAGCCACAATCGAAAGGAGGGTGGACTTCCCGCAACCCGATGGTCCCAGGATGGAGACGAATTCACCCTTATCAATCCCGAGATTGATCTCTTTTAACACTTCAGTGGGCCTACCCGTCTTATCAAGATATTGCTTATTTAAATGATTGATCTCGATGAACATCTCACCACCCCTTATCTTATAATTCTTATTAGTTTAGTCGGAATATAAATAATACAATTATAGTATATTGGGGGAGGTTGTCAAGGTTTCCTTTATTTTGGTAAAAGGATAGAAAAAGGAAGGGCTTGTCAACCAAATTAATTAAATTGTAAATTAAATGAAAAAATATCCAAATAAATGAAATATTTAGAGATCCAACATCGTCTAATGTATATAAAGGAAAAACGGGGGAATGGGATGATTCGATCTACACGTTTCTCGTACAAGGAGTTAAAAATTTCCATTTATGACAGGAGGAAAAAAATGAAAAATGTAAACAAAGAAAACCTTTCAAGAACTTCAAAAAACAGGATTTGGAAAGGTGATAAACGGGGTAGTCTCATTGCAGCGGCACTTGGTATTTTCGTATTTTCATTGCTTACCATTTACATCATTTCAGGAACAGAGAAAGAACCGAAACATGAACGATATGTTCAGGCAGAAGAGGAAACCCAAGCAGTTTATGAAGAGATGGAAGGGAACCTGCAGAGTACAGAAGATGGCCAAATGTTAAGCTCTATAGAAGAGTACAAGTTGAAGTCGGCTCAGTATCTTAAAAAAATGGCATTGGAACCAAGGGTGGAGGTCGAGGAAGTTGACCAAAAGACAGGGAAGGTAACGAACCAGGAAAACCGTTTAAAAAACAAAAAAGGGTCTGTCATAGTGGAGGACGAAATCAACAAGCCGAAAGCAGAAGCTGAAGAGAATAAACGTAAAGAAGAAGAGAGAGTGGCCCAAAAGCGCAAAGAAGAACAAGCTTCGAAACCAAAAGAAGTGAACTCAAGCGTGCCGGTGACTAAAGAAAAAGAAGATAGCTCAGATGAGAGCAGTCCGGAGGATGAGCTGTACCCGATGGAATTTACAATGACAGATCCTAACGGCCATACGTTTAAATTAAGTCGTGATTTCAGCATCTATAAAATCGGAAAAGGATATGACGACATTGCGAGAAGATATGGAGCGCGTTTTTACTATACTCCAAACTCGGATGTGTCCAATGTCATCATCGGCAGGAAAATCATCGCCACCGTTTCACTTGTATCAGCTGCCAATGTGGAGTATAAAGACCTTTTTATTGACCTGATGACCTTTCAGTCTAAGCAGTACACAAGGAAAGAGTTCGCTGCCTTGGTTGATACTGTCATCCAGAGGGGAGAACCTTATATTGTCGAGGAAGGGGACTCGGGAGAATTATTAAAGGTGGAAAATGGAACAATCGTTTATCATAGTTGGTAGAGTAAGGTGAAAAGAGGCATCCTGTTATTTAGGGGATGTCTCTTTCTTGCTACTCAGGGACAATGTGAATGTGACCCGACAACAATCTCCGATTCTCAATATGTGGCTGTCATGCTGAAATTTCCATGGCGCATAAGAAAATAGTCGTTTTTAACCACATCTAATAGGGTAACCCTATACTAAATACCAAAATTTTCTTAAAACCAATAGGAGGGACAAAATTTGATCAGCCAAACGAGAGATATCGTTCAGAAATCACTGGATGCGTTACTAGAGGATCAGTCATTTTTACCGGAAGTGAAAGGTGAAAACCGAAAGAAAGCGTTTACGTCATTGACGTCGATCCTGTCGACGCCGAATCACGTACATAAATCGTATTTGCGGATTCCGCTGGATGACGAGAAGGTCGTCCGGATCCCGGCGTTCCGGGTTCAGCATAACAATGCCCTTGGCCCGTATAAGGGAGGGATCCGTTTTCATGAGTCGGTGAATGAAGAAGAAGTCGTGAACCTGGCATCATTGATGACGTTGAAGAATGCCCTGCACGATGTCCCGTTCGGAGGGGGAAAAGGCGGGATCATCCTGAATCCCCGGGAGTATTCCGAGAAGGAGCTTCATTTGATTGCGAGGAAATATGTGCAGTATTTCAGTGATATCCTCGGACCTGATAAGGATATACCGGCTCCTGATATGGGATCCGGTGATCGGGAAATGGACTGGATGATGGCTGAGTACAAGAGCATTCGTCCCGGGTTGCCTTATAGAGGAAGCTTTACCGGGAAAAGCGTCGTGAATGGCGGGTCCCTTGGCCGACGGGAGGCGACGGGGAAAGGCGTGTTCTTTACATTCCGTTACCTCATCCATGATTTCGTGAAGGAGCAGAAGAGCCTGCTGACGAAGACGGATAATGTATTTGCGAAAACGGCCCTTGATTATGAGGACAGACCTTTGACGATCGCCGTCCAGGGATTCGGGAACGTCGGGTCGGTTGCGGCCCTTGAAGCTCATCAGTCCACTCATCTGCAAAATAAAGTGGTGGCGGTAAGTGACCGGAACGTGACGCTATACAATGCAGATGGTCTTGATATTCCGGCACTGGTCGAGTTCACGATGAAGAATAAGGGTGACCTGCCGACAGAAAATGGGCAGCTGAAGGAAATAGGCGTAAAGGCGGAAATTCAAGAGCGTGATCAGGTCCTGTATTTGGACGTGGACGTTCTGATGCTCGCTGCCCTTGAAGATCAAGTGCACAAAGACAATGTAGGGAAAGTGAAAGCAAGAATCATCGTGGAAGGGGCGAACGCGCCAATCACGACTGAAGCGGATTCGTACTTGAGTGATAAGGGGGTCATCATCATCCCCGACATCCTCGCCAATGCCGGCGGTGTCATCGTCTCCTACTTCGAGTGGCTGCAGGGAAGGGAAACACAGTTCTACACAGAGGAAGAAGTCTTCAACCTCCTCTACAACAAAATGAAATCCACCCTGGACACCGTCCTGCCCCTATTCTTCGGAGACCCATTCCCACTCCGGCAGAACTGCTACATCCACTCCGTCATGAAACTCTCGACGGTCCTATATCGACAAGGGAAACTGTATTAACATTTGAGGGACGGACCTCTATTCCTAGGAGCTGGTGCTAGGAGTGGAGGTCCGTCCCTCTAAATATTTTTATGCAAGGTGTCTTTCTGTCTCTCCTTTGCCTATATAAAGGGTGAAAGGAGGTGAGGCACATGGCAACAGCGGATCTGAAGTCGACGAAAATTCGACTCGCTTACAATGACGGCCAGGATGAGAAAGGAAAGCCTAAGTTCGCGTACAAGTCGTACAGCTACATCAACGCGCTGGCATCAGCCGATGAAATGAACAGTGCAGCTTTATCCATTGCGAGTCTTTCATCCAAAGTGCTTTTCAACGTTGAGAAGCTCCAGAGTTTTGACATTAATGAGTAAGAGAAAGTGAGTGATACCACATGGGAAGGAGGTATAAACGATGGCAAAAGTATTGGAACTGGAATTTAAAACCGAGACGGGGAAGTCAGCGAAGTTATCCATTAATGACCCGATCGAGCCGATCGATACAGTGGCAGTGAAAGCCGCGATGGACAACCTGATTACGACCAATGTATTTGCAAGTGCGACGGGTGCATTTGTGAGCGTGGAAGGTGCCCGGGTGGTGGAACGTAATGTGACGGATTATGATGTGATGTAATTTAGTTGAGGAAATTTTAAAGAGGCAGCGGAAACCATTACGGTTCCCGCTGCCTTTTTTGATCTTATACATATACTTCAATCGTATTTGCTTCCTCATGAAGCCATTTTTCAAGTTCCTGCTGCTTCAATTTGATCCCGCCTGAACGGTATCGGTTGGACAGGGATTCAAATCGTGCTTCCTCCCCGTTCACCACAACTCGTTTTGAATCAGGATCGCCAAGGTGATAAACGAAGGTGACAGGGCGATTCATGATCTCGAAGTCCATTCTCAATCCGTTGAGGTTGTCTGGTAAGACAGGATCGATGACCCAATCTTCCCCTTCCTGACGAATACCCAAACAATTTGAAATCAGCTGGTTCATATAGATTCCAGGACCGCTTGAGTAGATTCTCCATCCGCCTTTGACTGGTACACTTCCGTCACGGAGTTCGCTGAACCGTTCCTGTGCTTCATAGCGGGTACTGAATTTACCGTCAGAGCTGCTGAAGTACGCATTGCTTTGTCTTCTTTCGGCATTCGGCACGACGTCTTTCAGTCCGATCGGATTGATGATTTGCAATCCATTCCATACTTCATCCGTTTTCCCCAGCTTCGCCATCGCTTCCACATAGCGGATATGAGCATGTACGTATTGAAGTCCGATTTCACGTCCGAAATTCGAAGCCTGCTCGGCACGTTTAAAGTGTGTACTTACTCCACCTTCATACTTGGCGGGACGGTTCATCAGCCGCACACCATCGGGGCAGTAGAGATGCTCCTTGACCAAATGGTAATGTGCGTCCGCTTGTTCCGGTGTGAATAACTCTGAAATGATGCTCCGGTTCATGGGTAGAAGGCGGTAATGAATACCGGTCTTTGTATCTGTCGGATGCACCATGAACTCTGGATTCCCCGGCTCTTCCATATAAACAAACCCGGGGATGACCTCATCCTTCAGAATGTAGGTGTTGAAATCCCTCTGTATTCCCTGAGCCAATGCGCTGATCTCCTGCGCCTCCTGGTCAAATGTACCATCAAGAACGGTTGCCAGTTTCTCAAGCACCTGATAGGTGAGGGCGACGGTCCAGCTGCTCGCCATATATTTCTTCAATTGAGCGTTGGCGGGCTGCAGGGTATCGTCCCAATCTCCATCACCATAGGAAGACAAGAACGTGTCATGGAGGAAATTGTCCTTGATATAGGAGATTTCTTTTTGAATGTGGTGAAGCAGTGTTTCTTTTTCCTCAGTAAAACCAAATCCGTTCCGTTGTGTATAGGGGATCCTTTCGTTCAGAATGCTGTAATCGTTCGTAGCTGCAATGTAGTCGCCGACGACTTTCAGCGGCCAGACGATGATATCCCCGTGGCTGTCGTCTTGTTGGAATTTATAGTACCGGTCAAACATGAACCATTGCGGCCAGTTACCGTCATCTTCATACTGATGGGAGTAGACGGTTTGAATGATTTCTTTAACCGATTGATAATTTTGAGTCGCCATAAAGTATTCTGTCGGCCCCTGGCACACATCACGGGTTCCCCAGGCTGCTCCGCCGTATTGTTCCAATCCGTGGGGAACGGAATAATGAACGAGCATGTTATGTGTGTACCACCAGGCGAGGGAGTTCACTTTTTCCAGTTCTGCAGGAATATCGTCGCCTAAGGATAGCCTGAATCCGTTCATGACCTTATGATAATAGGCACGATACTTTTCGATTTCTTCCGTTATCTCCCGTGTCTTAAACGGTTGCTCTTCCCCGTCGATCAATCCCTGGATCGTCATCTTCCATTCGGACGTTTCACTTATATCGATGACAATCAAGGAGGCAGAATGTTGTTCAACATTATGAGCCATTCTCTCTTCGTTGCCCACTTCAATGGAAGCGCCGTCCACGTTCATCCGGTAGCATAACTGCGGGAAAACCTCACTGCTCTCTGACTGGCGGTCTGCCGAGATCATCAACCCGTTTGCCTCTTTTTCCACATGAAACCCGACTTCATATTCATGGTTGTTCATCGTGACCTGATTGGTGACAAGGTAGCGGTGGTGCTGCTTGTTTTTTGATTCGACATGAAGCCTGACTTCAGGAGAGTCCACAACGGTATAGTTGGTGACGATGATCGTATCATCAGCCGTTTTATAGTACCAGCGGGCATAGTTGAATCCAAGTTCAAACATGGATGGCATGGCAAGTAATCGATACGATCCAGCAATTTCGATGTAAATCCGCTGACCCGATGTTTTCATCACGTTCAGATGATTTCGTTGATTCGTCATCATTTTGTTGAAGGACGTGTTGCCGACAACGAGCTGTGAATTGAATAATCCATACATGAATGAAGTGGTGGTGATGGTATCTTCTTTCAGTTGATGGTTCTTTCCTGACATCAGAATATGGCCATGGGGTCTTTCCGTCATCAATTCTTTTTCTTTCAATACGACATGTTCATGGGTTTCAGTGAAGAAGGAGAGGAGTGAATCTCCTTCGCGCTCTTCATTACGTCTGGCAGGGAAATAGGCGCTGACTTCTTCCTCAGTCATGGATAGAGAAGAAAGTGGCTTACCGAATTCCGGGTTCAAACGTACTTGCTCTTTTAATGGAGCGAATTCAGAATGAACCTGTTCCGCTTCTTGCCATGCGGCTTCTATTTCTTCCTGAAATTCCAGTGAAGAAATGGCGGTTTCATGATTTTCTTTGAAGGCCCCGTAGAAAACAATATGCGTCGACCCGTTCAGTCGTATTTTTTCTGATTGTAGCGCTGTATAAGCAAACTCATATTGATAGACTTCATTTGCAAGGGTGGCACTTTTTAACGCTTCAGGTTCGTTCGTATCTTTATATGTCAGTCCATAAAATTGAAACCCGTCCGTTGAGTAGCCGATTGTCCCTCTGAGGGATCCCTGTTGAATATAGGGGAATCCACTTGATTGGGGCTGGTTTTGCCGGGAGCAAAGGACGTAGCCTTTCTCTTCATCCTGGAACACTTTATGGTCGATGTACTGTGACATATAGGCTTCGTTTGAACGAACGGCCCCAATGTCTGCAAGACCGAGGTCCTGTCCGTAAATGACGTCTACTTCAGCATCCGTCCCATCAAGTTTCACATCCCAGAACCATATGCCCATTCCTGTTAGGGTGAACGTGACTTCGTATGAAATCGTTTCATATGTTCCCGTCCATTTGACCTGTGATTCAGCGAACTGAACGATGCTTGATGACTTCACCCCGATTAGAGGGATGGAGTGGATTCCTGAAGGCTCATGAATGCGCAGATAGAGATTATTGAGTGAGCCATCGATCGGGTTTGTCACTAACTGATTGATCATATTCTGTTTATGTGTGACGGTGAAAAGGTCACCGGTTTTTAAAAAATCAAATTGAAGATCCCCTGATGTTACTTGAATATGTGAATGCATCGTTTTCCCCTCGCTTCTTCTATTTTGTCAGTGTGAATGTTTTCTCCGTGACCTCTTTGCTGTTTCTTCCGATAAAAACGGTAAACGTACCCGGATCGCTCGTATACTGAAGGTCTGAATGATGATATCTTAATTGCTCTTCCGAAATCGTAAACGTGACGTTTGTCGTTTCTCCCGGATTCAGGCTGATTTTTTTGAAATCCTTCAATTCCTTTCCAGGGCGGATCACTTCTCCGCTGTGATCGCGGATATAGAGCTGTACGACTTCTTCACCTGCAACGGACCCATCATTTGTGACCTGAATGGAAACATCCACGGACTGTGTAGCACTCATCGTTTCCCGGGTTAACGTCATGCCGGAATAGGTGAAAGTGGTGTAGCTTAAGCCGAAACCGAATGGCAGCAGCGGGTCGTTCGGGATGTCGAGGTATTGCGATACATACCGTTCCTGTGCATCGGGTGCCCCTTGAGGTCTGCCTGTATTGAAATGATTATAATAAACAGGAACCTGTCCCACATGATAAGGGAAAGACATGGTTAAACGTCCTGAAGGATTCACGTCTCCATATAACAAATCGGCAATGGCATTCCCGCCTTCCGTACCTGGATACCATGCTTCCAACACAGCGTCGGTTTCATCCAAAACGCCGTGTAAGTCAAGGGGGCGTCCGTTGAACAGGACAGCCACCATCGGCTTATCCAATGATTTCAGGTGCCCGATAAGTTGTAATTGAGCAGAAGGGAGCTGGATGTTCGCTCTGCAGCCGGCTTCACCGCTCATTTCCGAATCTTCCCCTAAGGCCAATACGATCACATCCGCCTCACTTGCGGCTTTCATCGCTTCTTCCACTTGCAGGTCAGTGATGCTTTCGATGTCACAGCCTTTGGAGACCGTCAAGGAGCTCGTTTTCGAAAGGAATCCTTCCTTCACCGTGACGGCTTCATCTCTGGATCCGAGCCACGACCATGGTCCCAATATATCTCCGCTCTCTGCAAACGGTCCGATGAGGGCCACTTTTTGTTCCTTATGAAGAGGGAGGAGCTGTTCATTTTTCAATAGGACGGAGGATTTGGCCGCGAGCTCCCGAGCGGCGTTTCGATGTTCTGCGCCCATGACGACTTCCGCTTCACGCTCCACGTTTGCTCCGCGATACGGATTTTCAAACAAGCCCAGCTTTTCTTTTAACTGTAAAATCCGTAAGACAGCTTCATCAATGATCGACTCATCCACCATTTTTTCCTCTACAAGCTCTTTCAAGTGATTCACATAGGCGGTTGTCATCATTTCAATATCCACCCCTGCCGTGATCGCCTTATAAGCCGCTTCCTTTTCGTTCTCTGCGACACCGTGGGGGATCATTTCCTTCACGGCACCCCAATCGGAAATAAGCACGCCGTCAAATCCCATCTCTTTCCGGAGAAGATCCCGCATCAACCGTTTGTTTCCGGTTGCTGGGATACCAAAGACGGTGTTGAAGGCGGTCATCACCATTTCGCAGCCTTCTTCAAGGGCAGCCTGATAGGCAGGGAGATAATTCTCACGAAGCTCTCTTTCAGACATATCGACGGTATTATAGTCACGCCCGCCTTCAGGTGCACCGTAAGCAGCAAAGTGCTTCACACACGCCGCCACCCGTTCGACTTCTTTCGTCAAATCCTGACCTTGGAAACCGCGGACGAAGGCACGTGCGAATTCACTATTCAGAAAAGGATCTTCTCCCGTAGATTCCATCACTCTTCCCCAGCGAGGATCGCGGACAAGATCGACCATCGGGGCAAACGTGACATGAACACCTGAAACAGAAGCTTCCTTTGCCGCAATCTTCGCGCTCTTTTCGGTTAACTTCAGATCCCAGGAACACCCGATGGCGAGTGGGACAGGAAAAATCGTCTTAAATCCATGGACGATATCGGACATGAATAATAATGGGATCCCCAGCCGGTTTTCTTCCAGGTGCGTGCGCTGGATATTGATGATTTCGTTCGCTCCCGATGCCCCGAGGACGGAACCGCTGTTTTGAACGACTTCCCCGGTCACGCCCATTTCAGCCATGGGTCCGGTGATTTGTCCCTGTTCTTTCGCTCCTTTGAAAAAAGGTGTGGCCAACTGCATAAGCTGGGCGATCTTTTCATCCAATGTCATTTGATTCAATAGTGAAAGCAGCTTGTTTTCCCTCATTGATAGACCCTCCGTCTGACGATTCATTCGTTTATTTTTTATCTTAAGTGAAACGTTTCGATAAACAATTGAGTTGAATTATAAGCGGGTTTCAGTGGTTAGTCAACCCGTCCATCCTTATCCATAAACTACCTTTTATTGCAACATACCAGTGTTTTAACTGGTGTTGAAGGTACCTTTGTCAGGATGAAAATATGTTCTATCAAGTAATTTCTAAAAAAGTGTTGAAAGCGTATTCACGTTTGATTATAATGTAGTCATCGAAACGTTTCAATAACTTGAATGATTTTTCACAACAGATGAATCCATTCAATGCGCTTTACCATTTTTAAAGGTGTCAAATCAAATGGAAATGGAGATGGGGAAATGAAAAAGAAGATGTGGTCCTTACTACTAATCGGTATTCTGGCTTTATCCACGATTCTTACAGCCTGCGGAGGCAATGGTGAGTCGAAGGATGGAAAGAAAGAAATCACCGTGTGGGCGATGGGGGAAGAAGGTAAGAAGCTGAAGGAAATGGCTTCGAAGTTTGAAGAGGAAAACAAAGATATCTCTGTCAAGATCCAAGCGATCCCTTGGGGGAATGCTCATGATAAGCTGCTAACGGCCGTCGCTTCAGGAAATGGCCCGGACGTCCTTCAATTAGGGACAACATGGGTACCGGAATTCGCAGATGCAGGTGCACTGCTTGACCTGACTCCGTACTTGGATGACTATCCGGAATTCAAACCTGAAAATTACTTCGAAGGGTCCGTCACTTCTATGAAGTATGACGACAAAGTCATCGGTGTTCCTTGGTATATCGATACACGCGTACTGTACTACCGCACAGATTTATTGAAAGAAGTCGGCTACGACAAGGCTCCTGCTACTTGGGATGAACTGAAGGATGCGGCCGGTAAGCTGAATGATCGAGGCGACGATGTATATGGTCTTGATATCGACCGCAATGATCAGATCACACCGTTCATCTTCGCGTGGCAGAATGGGTACGAATTTGAAGGTAAAGATAAGATGAACTTCGATTCTCCTGAATTCAAGGAAGCAATGGAGTATTACACAGACTTCTTTAAAGAAGGCATCAGTCCTACGACAGAAGGAATCGATATCGTACAGGCATTCAAAGAAGGCGCAAAGCCAATGTTCTTCAGTGGCCCATGGATGATCAACATCATCAACGATCAGGCACCTGACTTGAAGGACAAATGGGCTGTAGCGGTAATGCCTAAGAAAGAAACGAACACATCAAGCATGGGTGGATCCAATCTATCTGTTTTCCATAATTCCGAGAATGTGGACGAATCCCTGAAATTCATCTCTTATATGAATAAAGTGGACACGCAAATAGAATGGCTGGATGTATCCAATACCCTTCCTTCACGCGTCGATGCATGGGAAGAGCCTAAGTTAAAAGAAGATCCAATGCTGTCTGTCTTCGGTAAACAACTGGAAGATACAAAAGCATCACCGCAAATCAAGGAATTTGAAGTGATTGCCCAGGAGTTCCTTTCTACTATTGAAAAAGTCACAGTAGGCGGAGCCGATGTAGACAAAGAGCTTGAGAAATTCAACAAAAAAGCAAATGAAATCGTAGAGAAGTAAGAGAGACTAAATAAAACTGACGCTGGCATAAGAATAAAATGGAGTTACAGGTGTACAGCCTGAACTCCATTTTTAACATCATTTTGCGTACGTTTAGATAGGTGGGATATCATGAGCAATGGATGGAAAAACAGTATGAGCAAAAATAAGCATCCCTATGTGTTTATCGCTCCTGCAGTGATCATTTTAACTGTTTTCAGTATTGTTCCTATTATAGTAGCTTTTTTGATCAGCTTCACAGACCTCGACTTAAAAGGGCTTGCCGACTGGTCGAATGTCAGCTTCATCGGCATGGACAACTACTCAGCCTTACTTTCTGATGAATTGTTCCATAAGTCGATTTTCAACACATTGTTTTATGTAGTCATTGGCGTTCCTCTTGTCATTGTTTTCTCATTGGGAATCGCCCTGCTGCTGAATTATGGGACAAGTAAGCTGTTTACCGTATTCCGCGGAGTATACTACATGCCTTCGATCACGAACATCATTGCCGTTGCCGTGATATGGGGATTCTTATACAATACCGAATACGGATTATTTAACTACTTACTCTCTTTACTCGATGTCGAGAAGATTCCTTGGTTAGGAGAGCCAACGATCGCCAAGCTATCGTTGATTGTGTTAGCCGTATGGAAAGGGATCGGGATCAATATGATCATTTTCCTTGCTGCCCTGCAGGGAATTCCAAAGTCTTATTACGAAGCGGCGGAAATGGATGGGGCGAACAGATGGCAGGTATTGAAGAATGTGACAATCCCGTTACTGCGCTACGCCACGTTCTTCGTCACGGTCACGACTCTCATCGGATGGCTGCAATTCTTCGAGGAGCCATTTGTCATGACGAACGGTGGACCACTTGATGGAACGATATCCATGGCGTTATTCATCTATCAACGGGGATTCCAGTTCAGTGAATTTGGATATGCAGCGGCAGGCTCATTCATCCTGTTTGTCATCATCATTATCATCACGCTTGTTCAATTTAAATTAAGAAAATCTGATACAGAATATTAAGAATGAAACTATACAGTATCGGGGCTGACTAATATGAAAACCAAAACAACGAAAAGTAAAGCGGAAAAGCTGTTTATCATCCTCTTGCTTGCTCTCGGTGGGATCATCGTATCCGTGCCTTTTATATGGATGATCTCAAGCTCGTTCAAGCCTGAAAGTGAAGTACTTCAAATACCGCCAAGCTTGATACCGGAAAATCCGACGCTTGAAAACTACGTGAATTTATTTGAAAGCATGAATTTCGGTGTGTATCTACGGAACACGCTCATCATTGTACTATTTTCCTTTGTCGGCCTATTTTTTAATGCCATGGCCGGTTATGGATTTGCCAAATATGAATTTAAAGGCAGGGAGAAAATCTTCTATATCGTGCTTGCCACGATGATGATTCCTGCACAGGTTACGATGATCCCTGTCTATTTAATCCTGAATGAAATGGGACTGACGAATACGATGACGGGGATCGTGCTGCCGGGACTGGCCGCTGCCTTCAGTATTTTCCTATTCAGACAGTTCATGACGACGATCCCGACTGACCTGATTGAAGCAGCGAGGCTTGACGGAGCAGGGGAATTCTATATTTTCTTCCGATTGATCGTGCCGATTGCGAAGCCGATCTTCGCCGTACAGGGGATCCTCACCTTCATCGGAGCCTGGAACAGCTTCCTGTGGCCGTTGATCATTGCCAATGATGAAAGCCTCTACACATTATCCGTCGGGCTGTCATTGCTGCAGGGGCAATATGCCAACAACTTCGGCCTGCAGATGGCCGGCGCCGCCTTCATGGTCGTGCCGATCATCATCATCTTCTCCTTTTTCCAGAAATACATTGTTGAAGGGTTTACGATGTCCGGAATTAAATGATTGACGTGTACCAGGTACAAAGCGGAATGATTGTACCTGGTACATTTCTTTAGTTATACGTTAAAAAAGAGGTGACACGCGATGGAAAAAGCATGGTGGCACAAATCCACAATTTATCAAATTTACCCCCGAAGCTTCAATGATTCCAATGGGGACGGGATCGGGGATCTCCAGGGCATCATTGAAAAGCTTGATTATCTGAACCTTCTCGGCATCGACATCATCTGGTTAAGCCCGGTTTATCAATCACCGAATGACGATAACGGCTATGACATCAGCAATTATTATGAAATCATGCCTGATTTCGGTACCATGGAAGACATGGAGACATTGATCGAGGAAGCAAAGAAAAGGAACATCCATATCATGATGGACCTCGTCATCAACCATACATCTGATGAGCACGCATGGTTTGAGGAATCGAGGAAATCAAAGGATAACCCTTATCGGGATTACTATATTTGGCGGGAGAGCGGGGACGGACCTCCAAGTGATATTCAATCCGTCTTCAGTGGGTCCGCATGGAAATGGGATGAACAGACTGGCGAGTATTACTTTCATCTCTTCAGTAAAAAACAGCCTGACCTCAACCTTCATAACCCCGACGTGCGGGAACATTTATACAAAATGATGAACTTCTGGCTCGCTAAAGGAGTCAGTGGTTTCCGTATGGATGTGATCGATCTGATCGGAAAAGAGATCGATGAAAAAGTACTGACCGATGGACCAAGGCTTCATGAGTATTTACAGGAAATGAACGAAATGGTTCTTTCTCATTATCCGACTGTGACGGTCGGTGAGACCCCATCTGCCACACCTGAGACAGCTCAGCTTTATACAGGGAAAGGTCGGAACGAACTGGACATGGTGTTCACCTTCCAGCATATGTCCCTGGACGAGCGGGCAGGGGAAGGGAAGTGGGCGTTGAAGGATCTGGATTTCCCGGAATTGAAAAGAGTGCTGAGCAAGTGGCAGACATCCCTGTTTCAGAAGGGATGGAACAGTTTATACTGGAATAACCACGATCAGCCCCGCATCGTATCCAGATGGGGGAACGATCAAGAATACCGGATCACATCAGCCAAGATGCTGGCAACCGTTCTTCACATGATGCAGGGGACGCCTTTCGTCTATCAAGGAGAAGAAATCGGGATGACGAATAGTAACTGGGACGATATCACTCAGTACCGCGACATTGAATCGATTAACTATTTTCAAGAAAAGAAAACAGAAGGCGTCCCCGAAGGTGAGATCATGAAATCGATCCGAACCAAGGGCAGAGATAATGCCAGGACACCGTTTCAATGGAATGAAGATATTCATGGCGGTTTTACCGAGGGGAATCCGTGGATTGAAGTGAATTCAAATCACAAAAAAATTAACGCAGAACAGGCATTGAAGGATCACGACTCCATCTTTTATCATTATCAAAAACTCATTGCACTGAGAAAACGACTGGATATCCTCGTTTATGGAGAGTATGAGCTTCTACTGAGGGATCATCCTGAAATCATGGCGTACAGACGGAAATGGGAAGACCAAACCTTGTTGGTCGTGGCGAACTTCTACGGAGGAAATCCTGAATTCCGTTTGCCAGAAGTATCGGATGATTCTCATGCCGAAATCCTCATCAGCAACTATTCGGATTCAAGTGAACGACCGTCAGACATCAACTCCCTTCGTCCCTACGAAGCGATCGTTTATTTGTTAGAAAAATAACCCAATACTTGAAGCGCTTTCATGTATAATGAACAGAAGAAATCAGTCAAGAAGGACGCCTTCATTTATTTAGCAATTAGGATGTGAACTTATGGCAACCATCAAAGATGTGGCTAAGCTTTCCGGAGTCGCCGTTTCGACCGCTTCTTATGCATTGAACAACAGTAAGAAAGTCAGTGAAGAAACACGACAGAAAGTGGTAGCGGCAGCCAAACAATTGAATTACCAAAAAAACGGGCTTGCTTCCGATTTGAAACGGACAAGCACGAATACCATCGCCTTGATTCTGAGCGATTTATCAGGGCCTTACTATTCCGAACTGATCAAGGGCGTACAGGATGTGACCTCGACGAACGGATATGATTTGATCGCCTGCAGTTCCATCGGGGGAGCACAGTCCACCGCCGTGAAATTTTTAAAAGAAAAAAGGGTCGACGGTGTCATCATCCTTGCCCATAATATCAATGATGAGACCATCCTGGAGTCGGCAAGGGAAGGCTTTCCCATCGTGGTCCTCGACAGGAGCATCAAAAGCGATTACGTTACCCAGATCGAAGTCGACAATGTCCACGGAGCGTTCGTGGCCACAGAACACTTGATTGAGAGGGGGAGCCGTGACATCGCATTTATCAGCGGACCTTACAACTCCCATGACAACGAGCTTCGTTTCCAGGGGTTCCGGGAGGCACTGGAAAAGCACGGCATCGACTATAAATCGAAATGGAAAGTATCCGGCGGCTTCACCCGTGAAGGGGGATATCAGGCGACGAAAATGCTGATCGCCCAGCGGGATGTCCCACATGCCATCTTCTATGCGAATGATGAAATGGCCATCGGCGGCTTGCAGGCCCTGAACGAAAAAAACATTTCCGTTCCAGGGGATATTTCCATCATTGGCTTTGATGACATCCAGCTGTCAGAATACGTTTCCCCGCCACTGACAACCATGAGGCAGCCGAAATATGAAGCGGGTGCCCTTGCCGTTCACCTGATCTTTCAGATGCTCTTGAAGGAAGAGGTCGATTCGTATTACAAGCTGACAACGGAGCTGATAGAGAGAGATTCGGTGAAAAGCCGTTGACTGAGTGGAAGAACCTGACCTTTCCTGCATGGGAGAGGTCGTTTTTTTATATAAATAAAATTTCGTTGCCAGGACAACAAAGATAACGCTTACATAAAAACACCTCCAAAATCCACTATTGACTTCCCGTCCTATACCCAGTATTATCCTCTATAAGGTAAATTTTTCGAAAATTACATACATTCAATTATCAAGAGTGACCGAGGGATCAGGCCCTATGACGTCCGGCAACCTCCAGAAGTGGAACGGTGCTAATTCCTGCAGAATGATTTCATTCTGAGAGATAAGTCGAGATAGACAGGCGATGCTTCTTTCAGTTGAAAGAGGCATTTTTTATTGGAGAAAAAGGGGTGTGCACATTGATCGAGATTCGGAATCTAGTGAAAACGTACAAAACGAAAAAGCAAACGGTGGTCGGTGTCGACAACGTCTCTGTCACCATTAAAAATGGGGAAATCTTCGGGATCGTCGGATACAGCGGAGCGGGGAAGAGCTCACTCATTCGCTGCCTGAATCTATTAGAGACCCCGACATCAGGGAAAATCATCATCGATGGACAGGATTTCACGAAGCTCACATCCAAGGAGTTAAGGCTTGCCCGTCAGAAAACGAGCATGATCTTCCAGCATTTTCACCTGATCAAATCGAAGACGGTGTTTGATAATCTCGCCTTTGCTTTGAAAGCAGCGCATGTACAGAAAGCAAAAATCAAACCGAGAGTCGTCGAGCTCCTGGAGATGGTCGGTCTTTCAGATAAAGCCGACGCGTACCCGGCCCAGCTCAGCGGAGGACAGAAGCAGAGAGTCGGCATCGCGAGGGCACTTGCCAATAACCCATCGGTTTTACTTTGTGATGAAGCGACATCGGCCCTTGATCCGAATACGACGAAATCAATCTTAAGGCTGTTGAAAAAAATCAACAGGGAACTCGGCTTGACGATCGTACTCATTACCCACGAAATGGAAGTGGTGAAAGAAATCTGCGACCGGATGGCTGTAATGCAGGACGGGAAGATCGTGGAGGAAGGCCCCGTGTATGACCTGTTTGCCGAACCGAAACAGCCTTTAACAAAGCAGTTCATCGAAACGATTCTCCAATTCGAACTGCCACAGCACCTGGTGGAATCGAGAAAAGGGAAGCTCATCAAGATTCAGTTCAAAGGATCCATCGCCGAGGAAAGCGTCGTATCAGAGGTGTTTCAGCGGTACAAGGTGCGGGGCAATATCCTTCACGGCAAGATCGAATATATTCAGGATGTCCCACTCGGGATCTTCATCATGGAACTGATCGGATCAACTGACGAAATCGAAGCGGCGATCCGATATATTACAGCTAAGACGCAAAGCCTGGAGGTGCTTGAGGATGCTGCCTGATTCATTGACTTCTATATTGCCAGAATTAAATAAAGCGTTTTTTGAAACGGTGTATATGGTGGGGATATCACTAGCCGTAGCGATTGTGGTGGGATTGCCCCTTGGGATTCTGCTCTTTGTGACAGACAAGGGCTTATTTTTGCAAAATAGTGTGATTAAAAAGGTCGTCGGATTCGTCGTGAACATGGTCCGCTCGGTTCCATTCATCATTCTACTAGTCGCACTCTTACCCTTAACCAAACTCTTGACCGGGACGACGATCGGACCGACGGCGGCATCCGTATCACTCTCGGTTGCAGGCATTCCATTTTTTGCGAGAATGGTAGAAACGTCGCTCAGGGAGATTGATAAAGGCGTCATCGAAGCCTCGGTTTCAGTCGGGGCTAGTCCATGGATGATCATCAAGGACGTGCTGTTACCGGAAGCGCGGCCAGCCGTCATTCAGGCGATCACGATTACGACGATCAGTTTAGTCGCCTATTCCGCCATGGCCGGCATCGTCGGCGGTGGAGGAGTCGGGGACCTGGCGATACGCTTCGGGTACTACCGTTATGATAACACGGTAATGATTACGACCGTGGTCATTCTGATTTGTCTGGTTCAACTCATCCAGTATACGGGTGATATATTTGCACGATTAGTCGATAAACGATAACTACTATAGGGGGAACAACAAGTGAAAAAGTGGATATTATTTGTAGCATTAGCGGTAACAGTGAGCTTACTAGCTGCCTGCGGCGGAGAAGAGGCAAGCTCGGAAGATAAAAAAGAAGTAACCATTGGGGCCACATCCGGTCCATACAGTGATATGGTGACCAAAGCGATCAAGCCCGGTCTTGAAGAAAAAGGCTATACGGTTGAAGTGAAGGAATTCAGTGATTACATACAGCCGAACAACGCACTGGCAGAAGGGGACCTGGATGCGAATTTGTTCCAGCACAAAATCTACATGGAAACCTTCGCGAAGCAGCATAACATGGACCTATCTGAAGTTATTGTCGTACCTACGGCGCCGATGGGGATCTACTCACAGAAGTTCGATTCAATCAAGGACATCAAAGAAGGCAGTGCCATCGCCATCCCGAATGATCCGACAAACGCCGCACGTGCCTTTCAAATCCTGGAAGATGCCAAGCTGATCACGTTAAAACCGGACACGGATCCATTGACTGTATCCGAAAAAGACATTGATGAAAACGTGAAAAACCTGCAGTTCAAACCGATCGAAGCGGCACAGCTTCCAAGAGCTGTCGACAGTGTCGATCTATCTGCTGTTCCTGGGAACTATGCACTGGCAGCGGATATGGACCTTCTCGATGCCCTGCAATTGGAGGACATGCCCGACCAATACCGCAACCGCGTAGTAATGAACACCAAAGACGTTGACTCACAACTCGCCAAAGACATCAAAGCCGTCGTCGAAGCCGACCAATTCGAAAAAACCATCGACAAAGAATTCAAAGGCTTCGGCAAACCGGAGTGGATGGAGTAGAGGGACGGACCTCCATTTTCACCGTAATTCAATAGTGAAACGTGATAGGGACGGACTTCCGCATGAAAATGCGGAGGTCCGTCCCTCATCTATTATAGGCAGCACTTCTTATACTTTTTTCCGCTTCCACAAGGGCAGGGGTCTTTGCGTCCGACTTTTTCTCCTGTTTGGACCGGTTGAGTAACGAGAAGAGGTTGTTCATCCAATGAATGCTTTTCCACTTCTTCGATGAATGCTTGATTTTTGGAATCGAATCGGTTGATAACTGCTGACATAAATAATCTGAGATCAGCGTTTTAGCGGTAATGTCATCTGTTTGATCAAATAATCGCAACAGTGCTTGTTCCGACTCCACGCTCTTTATTCTGCCTAATACATCCAGTGTATAGAAATAGGTGTTACCATAGAGAGCTACCTTTTCAACCTCGCGCACCACCTGATCTGTCCCTATCTTTACCAGTGCATTGGCCGCTTCCTCCAACAGCAAATCTTCTGCTTCCTCGTTTTTGAAAAGGTTCACCAATTGCGGGATCACGCTCTCTTCACGGATTTCCCCAGCCATATATACTGTGTATACCAGCTCGAAGCCCACCAGTTCATCTTCCTCAATCTGGACCTCCCAGATTTTAATTTCGCCTCTCTTAACAAGCTCGTGAACGATCCTTTTCCCATGATCAAAATACACCTGGTCATAATCATTCGTATCCAAGTAAAACATAATGTCAGCAAGCTCCATGAATAATTCCTCATCTTTTAAAGCAGGAAGCTTCGCGATTTTCTTCAGTTGCCCTTCATCTATATAAGGTTTTACTTCGCTACTGTACTTGATCAGCAATTCTGTATCGGCATTTGCTAGTAATTGAATATAGAAGAGTACGTCGGTATCCTTTTTGCTCAGGCTTTTCAACCGGTTGATTACCTCTTTCATCCCTTCCTCATTCAACGGAATGTACATTAAGTAAGGGAGTACAGGCGAAGAGTATTCCGTAACCTGTCCCCGGTCATGGGCTTTTAATCCGGTTAAAAATGTATCACCATCAACCATATAGGAACCTTCCAACATTTCAATCGCATACCTTTGCACAAACGGATCCTCACTTAAAAAATAAGGCTCGACCCTCTCAACAAAACGGTTCATCCAACCATCCTTTATCATACATATTTCCTTCAGTGTAATGGGTGGAAGGGGAAAAGGGAAGAGGGACGGACCTCAGTTATGTCAACTCCAGGAGGGGAAAGTGTGATAGAGAAGGGCTTTCATTGAAATACCGAGAGGTCCGTCCCTCCAACACACTCCAAAACAAAAAACTTTCCCAATTTCAAAGGGTTTCCCGCCTTGGTAGCGAATGTATATATTAACGGTATTATTAAGGAACTTTTCCTTAAATAATCATTCGACCGAAAAAGGAGATTTTTCATGGATATTAAACAGCTTGTTCAATCAGTAGAGAGAGAAGTCATTACCTTGAGGCGACATCTTCACCAGCATCCTGAAGTGAGTGGGGAGGAATTTGAAACGTCCAAGACGATTCAACAGAAGCTTTCGGAAGCTGGCATCCCTTATCAAACAGGATATGCCAAGACCGGTGTACTGGGCATCATCAAAGGGGAAAAGCCGGGAGGGACGGTGGCACTCAGAGCAGACATCGATGCCCTGCCGATCCAGGAAGAAAATGACCTTCCATACAAATCATCCGTCTCCAATAAAATGCATGCCTGCGGACATGATGCCCATACGGCAATGCTTGTAGGGGCAGGGAAAATTCTCAATCAGCTGAAGTCGGACATAAAGGGAACGGTCCTCCTTGTCTTTCAACCTGCGGAAGAGAATGCCCCGATAGGAGGTTCCCAACTGATGATGGATGATGGGGTCTTTGACGAATTCACGCCTGATGTCATTTTCGGACAGCATGTGTGGCCGGACCTGCCAGCAGGGGAAGTCGGTGTGTTACATAACGAAATCATGGGTGCTTCAGACCGCTTCAAGATTACTGTCAAAGGTTCAGGCGGGCATGCCAGTATGCCCCACCAAACCAATGACGCGATCATTATTGCCAATAATCTCATCACCCAGCTCCAGACCATCGTGAGCAGAAACACCGATCCCGTTGATTCCGCTGTCCTCACCATCGGTAAAATCGAAGGTGGATACCGCTATAATGTCATAGCGGATAGCGTGACCTTGGAAGGAACGATCCGGACGTTCAAACCGGAAGTGAAAGAAATGGTGAAGAATCGCTTTTATTCCATCATAGAAGGAGTGGGCAGAAGCTTCGATGCTCACATGACCATTGACTATTTGGATGGATATCCGGCAACGATCAACTCCCCGGAATGGGTAGATGAAGTAAGGAATGCCGCTCAGAAGGTGCTTGGGGAAAACGCAACACCAACCGTATCACCATCTCTTGGAGGGGAAGACTTCTCCCGTTTCCTTCAGAAATATCCCGGAGCCTTCTACTGGCTTGGAACGTCAGTGAAAGATACAGAACCTCAATATCCCCTCCATGACCCTCGGTTTAAATTGAATGAACGTGCGTTAAGTAAAGGGGTTAAAGTAATGGTTCGGCTTGCGTTGGATGCCTTGGGAAGACTTGAGAAAGAGGGTTCAATCCGATGAAATCACTTGAACAGTTTATGGAAGAAATAGCGCCGGGTCTCACTGCTTTCAGGCGAACCCTTCATCAAAAGCCTGAACTCGGCTTCACGGAATATGTCACTACCTATCTTCTGGGGAAAGAATTGATGGATCTCGGATTCCCGGTCCACCTGGGAAAGGACGCATTGGAATCAAGCAGCCGGATGGGGGTCCCTCCAAAGGAATACCTTCATCTACAAGAGGAACGTGCCAGGATGGAAGGGGTGGAGGAAAGTTGGCTGGATAAAATGAGAGGCGGTCATACAGGGCTGGTCGCCACATTGGATACAGGTCATCCCGGTCCTCATATGGCGTTCCGGTTCGATATCGATGCCTTGCCGATCAGGGAGTCTACTGACTCGGACCATTTTCCTGCAAGAGAGAATTTCAGCTCTTCCCATGAGGGCGTGATGCATGCCTGCGGCCATGACGGACACGCTGCCATTGGCCTCGGTGTCGCCACCTTTTTAACTCAATACAAAGACCAGCTTTCCGGGAAATTCACCCTCCTCTTTCAACCTGCCGAGGAAGGGGGACGGGGAGCGAAAGCCATGGTGAAAAAGGGCTGGCTCCATCAAGTCGATTATTTTGCAAGCGGTCATATTGGAATCCGGAATACAAAACTCGGTCATGTCTATGCGACAACAAATTCATTTCTTGCTTCTTCCAAAATCAATGTCACCTATAAAGGGAAAGCGGCACACGCCGGCCTCGAGCCTGAAAAGGGAAAGAATGCACTACTTTCAGCAGCAGCTGCAAGCATTCATCTCTATACCATCCCGCGTCATTCCGATGGGGCATCAAGAATCAATGTCGGGAAACTTCAAGCAGGAGGAGGGCGAAACATCATTCCCGATGAAGCCCATCTTGAAATGGAAACAAGGGGAGAAACAACAACGATCAATCAGTACATGCTGAAAGAAGCCCTGCGAATCCTCCGGGCATCGGGTGAACTGTATGGGGTGAAAACCGTAATCGATGTAGTAGGGGATACGGTGGAAGCAGAATGTAACAGGGAATGGATCCAGTGGTTAAACCAGGCTGCGGATGCAAGTCCGTTCATCTCGGAAATTCATGATGTCTTACCTTTAAAGGCATCGGAGGATGTAACGTACATGATCAATGAAGTACAGAAGCAGGGTGGGAGTGCAACGTTCATGGTGTTCGGGACCGAACTGAAAAAAGGCCATCATCATCACGCCTTCGATTTCGAAGAAGGGGTCCTGCAGGTGGCGGTGGATGCCTTCGCCCGTCTTATTTTAAAACGATCTCACCAAAAAGAGGAGGGTACACGTTGAAAGAGTGGCTTGATACTACGATAAAAATGTTAAATCTTGTTGATACGATGAAACAGCCGGAAGGATTTACAAGGTTAGGATATTCAGAGGAAGAATTGGAAGCCATGCATGTATTCCGGAGCCTGGCAGAAAGCTTAGGTTTAACTGTCCGGAGAGACCAGGCGGGCAATCTTTTTGCCAGATGGGATGGGGAGACGGACCACGTTGTCATGATGGGCTCTCATCTCGACACGGTTGAGAATGGGGGAGGGTATGACGGCGCGGCCGGTGTCCTCTGCAGTCTTGGGGCCGTGAAATCCCTCAAAGAAAAAGGCTTCAAACCACACCATAGTATTGAAGTGGTCTGCTTTGCTTCAGAAGAATCTGCCCGTTTCGGTGTGTCCACGATTGGAAGTAAGAGTGTCGCAGGAATTCTGGATAAGGCCATTGAAACGGTAACGGACCGTCATGGGGTTTCGGTTAAAGAAGCGGTAGAATCCACTGGCCTGGACTGGTCAACGGTCCAACATGCCGAACGATCCCAGGACGACATCCTTTCTTTCATCGAACTCCATATTGAACAAGGTACCCAAATCGAAGATCATGGAGCACGGTTCGGGATTGTACGGGGCGTCGCCTGTCCGATCCGATTGAAGGTGAAAGTGGAAGGAATGGCGGGGCATACGGGTACGACCCCAATGGGAAAACGGACTGACGCCCTTGTGGCGCTTGCCCCCCTTATTTCATTCGTTTCCGGGGAAGCGGAGGAGCTCTCCCGTCAATCCCCGAAACCACTGGTGGCAACCGTCAGCACCCTGAACGTAAAGCCGAACGTCATGAACGTCATCCCCGGTTACGCAGAAGCGGGCATCGATATCCGGTCCGTCGACGATGACCTTAAGAGATTGATGGCTGATGAAATTATCGAGAAATGCCGAAGCTTAGAGAATGACTTTAATGTTACAATCAATGTGGAAACTCTTGTAGATAACCCTTCCATCCTGTTGGATGAAGAGCTGACAGCCAGGGTAAAGGGAGCCGGGGAAAGCCTCGGGTACCCTTCTCATGAAATGGACAGCGGGGCAGGGCATGATGTCATGAACATGGCAGCGAAATGGCCAACCGCCTTAGTCTTCATCCCTTGTGAAAAAGGGATCAGCCACCATCCGATGGAGCATAGCACGCTTAAGGACTTATCTATGGGAGTCGAGATTCTAGCTGAAGTATTGAAGCAAGAAGCAGGTGAATAATCATTGTTGATTAAAATTGGTGTCATCGGGCCGGATGATTCGATCAAACGGATCAATCATGTCGCAACGTATTTTGACCATATTGAACTCGTGAATTTCCCCTATTATCAGGTGGATGAGATCGAACATATCCTGAAGAAGAATCGTGGTCTTGTCGATCAATGGTTCTTCTCGGGACAGTCTCCATTCTACTATGCCCTTGAGAAAGGGTGGATCACGGATAAGGAAGGAAGCTTTCCCCCTTTGCATGGATCCAGCTTTTTCGGTGCATTATTAGAAGCGCAAATGAAAGAACAGAAACTTTTTAAGAAAATCAGCATCGATACGATTTCAAAGCAGGAAATTGAAACGGCCGTCAAGTTCCATTCTTTTGATGGGATCGAGATCGCAAGCTATCCTTATGAAGGATATCGGAGTGCCGAGCAGCTTGTCGAGTATCACAGTTCCCTTTATGAAAAAGGTGAAATCGAGGCAGCCATCACGTGCATTCAAAGTGTACAAAAGAGCCTGATGGAAATGGGCATTCCATGTTACCGGGTCGTGCCGACAAATTTATCGATCCGGATGATCCTGCAATATTTATTGGAAAGGGCCCAATCCAGGAAATATCGTAAATCCCAGATTGCCATTGTCGGGATTGAAGTGATCTACTCCACCCAGACCCTCGACGAGTCCCATTTTTCTTATAAAATGAAGCATCAGGAATTGGATCTGAAACGGAACCTCCTTCATATCGCCCAGAAGATCAACGGATCCATGGTTCAATTGGGAGATGGATTATTCTTTGTGTATACAACGCGAGGGGAATTGGATCTTCAAGAGGAGGAGTCGATATTCTCTACCCTCACTCAGGAAGTGAAGTCTCATACCGATTTAGATATACGGGTAGGACTCGGATTCGGGGTGACCGTGTTGGAAGCAGAACACCATGTCCGTCTTGCGTTTCAGCATGCGAGAAAGCACGAGTCCTCTATTGTCGTAAGCGTGAATGAAGATAAGACCGTCACTGAAATCCTCCCATCCTCGAAATCCGTCACCTACTCACTGAATAACCTGGGTGATGAATGGAAGGAAGCCTTCAACGAGGCAACGGTCAGTTCTGCGATTGTCTCGAAAATCCTATCACTATCCCGCCATTATGATAAGGAAGAGATCACCTCCCAGGACCTATCCCGCTGGCTGAAAAGCACGGAACGGAACGGCAGGAGGATCCTGACGGAAATGGAACGCATCGGGATTGTGGTAATTAGTGGTGAAGAACAAAGCGGGGGCAGGGGAAGACCCCGAAAATTGTATCGTTTTCAGCTATAAAAGAAAAGATCTCATTCAAAACAAGGATGAGGTCTTTTTTTCATAATCAATAAATTAAAAATTTTCTAAAAAATTTTATAAAATAAAGAGGAATCAGGCATTCAATATCGAAATACTTATTAACGGAAGTAAAAAGGAATTATTCCTTAAAACATTTAACGAAGGAGTGACCTCATGACAAACCCGAATCTAGAAACGAATCCACCTCAAAAGGAGAAGGGATTTCTTCGCTTTTTAAGCGGAATCGAGAAGGTAGGGAATAAACTCCCCGACCCATTTATGCTTTTTGTGTACTTATCTGTTTTTATCGTATTATTCTCATGGTTTATATCGAGTTTAGGCGTCACCGTCGTACACCCGAAAAACGGGGAAGTGCTGGCAATCAAAAGCCTGGTATCCGGAGAGGGTCTACAATACATCCTCACCTCCATGCTCGATAATTTCACCGGATTCGCACCACTTGGTCTCGTACTTGCCATGATGCTCGGTATTGGGCTCGCCGAAAAAGTGGGACTGCTTGAAACGGCCATCAAGAAAACCGTACTGAATGCTCCAAAAGGATTGATTACATACGCAGTCATCATGGTGGGGATCATGGGGAACCTAGCGTCGGATGCGGCGTTTGTCATTATCCCGCCCTCGCTGCCATGATTTTCTACACAGTGGGAAGACATCCACTGGCAGGACTTGCCGCAGGATTCTCAGGAGTAGGCGCAGGATTTACGGCAAACTTTATCATTACAGGTACAGATGCCTTACTTGCAGGGATTTCAACAGAAGCGGCTAAAGCCTTCGAAGTCACTGTGACCCCGGTGGATAACTGGTATTTCATGATTACATCAGTGGTATTCCTTACGGTGGTAGGGGCATTTGTCACAGAGAAGATTGTGGAACCAAGACTTGGAACATACAAAGGTGAGGTTGACAAAGTATTGGAAGAAGAAAGTCCATTAGAAGGAAAGGCGCTACGTAACGCAACGCTTTCAGGACTGGCGTTTATCCTATTATTGGTGGTTTCCATCGCTTGGCCAAATTCCCCGATGCGGAATGAAGATGGCGGACTGATCCCGTCTACCTTCTTATCTGGAATCATTCCGATCACTCTACTATTCTTCATCATTATCGGTGTCGCATACGGAGTGACAGTGAAGAAGATCCAATCGACACGAGATATACCGAAGTATATGACGGAAGCTATGAAAGACATGGGCGGCTATATCGTCCTGATCTTTGCGGCAGCACAATTCATTGCCTACTTTGATTGGACGAATCTTGGGACATGGGTGGCCGTCAGTGGAGCGAACTTCCTTGAATCCATCCACATGACGGGGCTTGCCGGCATCATCGGGTTTGTCCTCTTGACCGCTTTACTCAATCTATTAATCTTTAGCGGATCGGCACAATGGGCACTGGAAGCACCGATTTTCATCCCGATGTTTGCCACCCTCGGATATAATCCGGCATTCGTTCAAGCAGCATACCGGATTGCCGATTCGTCCACCAATATCATCACGCCGATGAACCCTTATATCATCGTGATCCTCGCCTTTATGAAGGAATACGATAAGAAAGCGGGACTCGGAACCCTGATTTCCCTCATGCTGCCTTATACGATTGCCTTCTTATCGGTTTGGATCGTACTGCTTCTGGCGTTTGCGTTGTTGGGGATCCCGTTTGGACCAGGGGTTGGGGTGTATTTGTAGGGCCCGGGTCACCACTATTTTACTAGAAAAAAATATCTTGCCCATTGGTGAGTCACATAAGTGGCTTACCAATGGGCTTTATTCATTTTCTATCGTTCAAATTTACTTGGAATCTATGAAAGCGCTAACAAAAAAATACGATAATTTACCCTATTTTTACACTATTATGACAAATCCTGTTGTATACTGGTAGATGGTGGCGAATCTACCACTTTATAAAACTATGAACAGGGGGAAGAATATGAACGGGAAAACAATGAAGCGCCAACTGTTAAGTGTAACAGTTGCTTCCAGTATGGCTTTAAGCTTGTTTGCTCCTCCTCTATCTCAGCACGTATCCGCTGCAGATGAGGCATTTCAGGATTTAATCATTTCGGAATATATAGAAGGATCCAGTTACAATAAAGCAATTGAACTTTATAACGGTACTGGTGAACCCATTGATTTATCGAATTACTCCTTAGAATTACATACAAATGGTGTGGAAACGACGGACAAAACTATGACTTTATCTGGCGTTCTTAATGCAGGAGAGACGTTTGTCCTTGCCCACAAGCAAGCTGTTCAGGAGATCCTTGACCAAGCAGATATCTTAGACAGCAATGTCATCAACTTCAACGGAAATGATCCCATTACATTAAAGAAGAATGGCACAGTGATCGATTCCATCGGACAGGTTGGTTCAGCTGCTGACTTCGCAAAGGATGTTTCAATTGTCCGCCATGATGCCGTTAAGACAGGGGACTCAGATGTAACGGATGCATTTGACCTTACAGCTGAATGGACAGATCAGGGCAAAGATGTATTCAGTGACCTCGGAACCCATCTATCAGACGATCCAGCTCCGGACCCAGCGCCAATCGAATTATCCACTATAGCAGATGCCCGTACAGCCCCTAAAGGAACGACCGTCAAAGTCCAGGGGACAGCAACCGCAGCCTTCGAAGCAGGCGGTCAGATAAACCTCTTTATCCAGGACGGGACAGCAGGTGTCATCGTCCGAGCAAGCGGACTTACTGCCGAGCCGGGTGATGAAGTCATCGCGGAAGGTAAACTCGGAGACTACTATGGAATGCAGCAAATCGAAGCAACGGCTTCAAGCGTTGAAATCACAGAAGAAGACAAGGGTGTCCCATCACCAGCTTCTCTGACGTCTACAGACCTCTCAGCGGAGAATGGGGAAGAGCACGAAGGGATGTTTGTGGAATTTACGGATGTGACTGTGATATCCAAAGACAGCAACGGTAACTTCACCGCAACAGACAACTCAGGTGAGTTCGTCATCAAACCAAATGATAGTGCGATGCTTGAAGTCGGCAAAACGTACGAAATCCTTCGCGGAGTGGTTGATTATAATTTTGACGAATACAAACTGGTACCTCGAAATGGGGCAGATGTCATTGAAACGGCCTTCTCTGTAACGGCTGATCCTGCTTCAGGGTCTGTAGTCGAAGGGACGAAGGTGACACTTCAAACAGCAACTGAAGGTGGATCTATTTACTATACAACGGATGGAACTGATCCTACATCTGCGAGTCCTGAATATACTGAACCGTTAGAGCTTACTTCAGATGTAACCATCAAAGCAGTCGTTGTAAAAGACGGAGACACAAGTGAAGTGGCCACTTTCACTTACAAAATGCTTAAATCTGCAGACGGTTTAAGCATTCACGATATCCAGGGAGAATCCCATACATCTCCTTACGAAAACATGACCGTTTCAAACGTAGAAGGAATTGTGACAGCGAAGGCCGGTTCCAACGCATTCTACATGCAGGAAGAGACGCCTGACGATAACATAGCGACTTCTGAAGGAATCTATGTTTATGCGAAAGGAAGTTCCGTAAACGTAGGGGACAAAGTGAATGTCGCTGGACAAGTAAAAGAGTGGAGAGAAGACGGCTATTCCGATGCAAAAGATCTTCTGACGACTCAAATCACTGCATCCGCTGTATCGGTAGAATCCTCAGGCAACACTGTCCCTGCGGCAGTTGTGATGGGTGAGGACCGCATCCCGCCTACAGAAGTGGTGGAAGACGATGAAATGAAAACATTCGATCCCGAAACAGACGGCTTGGACTTCTATGAAAGTCTTGAAGGAATGCTGATTGAAATTCCTGATGCCACGATCACGGGTCCGATTGAATATGATGAACTTTCGGTCATTGTGAATACAAGCGATGACCAACGTCGCACACGAGCGGGAGGCGTATTGATTTCTCCTGAAGACTACAATCCTGAGAGAATGTTGATCGACGTTGATGGGATTAATATCAATGCCAAAACAGGCGATACACTTGATGGATCTGTTACTGGAAACGTGAGCTACGACTACAGTAACTTCAAAATTCGCCCAACTGGTGATTTCCCAGAAGTCGTTGATGGAGGAACAGTCCGCGAAGTGACAGGCATCACTCCGGTAGAAGAAGACTTGACGATCGCTTCATATAATATTGAGAACTTCTACGCCGGAATCGATCAAAGTAAAGTGGATAAGATTGCCGAATCAATCGTTAAGAATTTGAAAACCCCTGATATCGTCGGCCTTGTCGAAGTCCAGGATAATAACGGTCCAACGGATGATGGGACGACCGATGCAAGTGCTTCATATGAAGCCATCATCAAAGGGATTGAAGAAGCCGGCGGTCCGACATACGAATTCACTGATATTGCACCTAGTGACAAAGTGGACGGCGGGCAGCCTGGCGGGAATATCCGTGTCGGATTCATCTACAATCCGGATCGCGTTCAATTGACTGATAAAGAAGCTGGAGATGCTGTCACAGCGGTTGATGTCGATGAAAACGGTCTTACACAAAACCCGGGACGCGTCGAACCGTTGAATGAAGCGTTTGATGATTCCCGTAAGCCACTCGCTGCAGAGTTCATGTTCAATGGTGAAAAAGTCATCGTCGTAGCGAATCACTTTAACTCCAAAGGGGGAGACGGAGCTTTATTCGGTGCGGAACATCCGGTCGTCCTTGGAAGTGAAGAACAGCGTGTTAAACAGGCAGAAATCATCAATAACTTCGTGAAAGACGTAAACGAAAACGTGGATGACGCAAATGTTGTGGTTCTGGGTGACCTGAACGACTTTGAATTCTCAAACCCTCTCAAGACGCTTAAAGGCGATGTTTTAACCGATATGATGGAGAAGCTTCCTACTAAAGAGAGATATTCATATATCTATCAAGGAAACTCCCAAGTTCTTGATCACATTTTAGTAACAAATAATCTGGCTGATCATACGGACATTGACAGTGTGAACATCAACTCTGATTTCAGTGAGGAAGATGGACGTGCGAGTGATCACGATCCAGTTCTGGCGAAAATTCAGTTTAGCAACAAAGTAGAGCGGATCTCTGGTGACGATCGTTATGAGACGGCGATCGAGATCTCTAAAAAAGGCTGGGAATCTGCTGACACAGTGGTAATTGCACGAGGGGATATGTTCCCGGATGCCCTTGCAGGAGCTCCACTTGCTTACAAACATGATGCACCGATTTTATTAACAGAGCAGAACTATCTGAATCCTAAGGTACAAGCAGAAATCAAACGCCTGGGTGCCAAGAAAGCAATCATCCTTGGAGGAGAAGGGGCAGTATCCAAATATGTTCAGTATCAATTAAAAGGTTTAGGTCTTAAGACTGATCGTATCTCAGGGGATGACCGATTCGAAACGGCTGCAAATATCGCTGCCAAATTGGATGGGAATCCTGAAAAGGCCGTTGTAGCAAATGCCTATCAATTTGCAGACGCTCTTTCCGTGGCCTCCTATGCCGCACAAAACGGATATCCAATCGTATTATCTGCTCAAGACACACTTTCAAAAGCTTCAAGCAAAGTCTTGAAACACATTGATGAGAAAATCGTCGTAGGCGGAGAAAATGCAATCAGCACAGAAATCTTTGAAAGCTTTGATGAGGCGACCCGTTATAGTGGATTGGATCGCTATGAAACATCAGCTGAAATTGCCAAGCACTTAACTCCACAAGCAAATAGTGCAATCGTCGCAACAGGAGCAAACTTTGCCGATGCATTGGCAGGTTCTGTTTTGGCAGCCAAAGAAGGCGCTGAAATCCTGCTAGTGAAGAAGGATGAAGTTCCTAAGGACATCATGGAAGCGATTGAAATGGACCATATTAATAACTTCCATGTTGTAGGTGGCAAGAATGCCGTCAGTGAAGATGTTATAAACAAACTGAAGAAATAAAAAGTAAATCAGTCGGGGGGATCTATTCCCCCAGGCTGTGTAAATGGATCTATATTTTTATTATAATATTTCGTAAATTAAGTACATTGCACTTCGAAACTACTATATAATGGGTATTGTGGATGAAATTCCGACAAAAACCTACATATGAAAAGGATGGGATGAACCAGATGAATATTAAGAAGCCTTTATATGGCGTGTTGTCTACAGCAGCACTGGCCGCTGCCATTTTTGCCGTATCTCCGACGATCTCAGCTTCAGCAGAAGGGGACGATTTCGATTTAACGATCATGCATACGAACGATTCGCATGCTCACGTTGAAGGGTACCCGCGCCTGGTTACGGCTGTGAATGAGCTTAGAACGGAAAAAGCGAATTCTTTGTTATTGGACGCTGGAGATGTCTTCTCAGGAACCCTTTATTTCAGACAATATCTTGGACAAGCCGATCTTCATTTTATGAATAAGCTTGGCTATGATGCTATGACTCTTGGAAACCATGAGTTTGATAAAGACTCTAAGACTCTTGCTGATTTCATAAAAGAAATGGATTTCCCGATGGTATCTTCAAACGTGAAGGTGACAGGGGATAAAGACCTGGAACCAATATTCAAAAGTGATATCGGTATGCCTGCCAAAGGTGGAAGCGTATATCCTGCCATGATTAAAGAAGTTGATGGGGAAAAAATCGGAATCTACGGTTTAACCACTCCTGATACAACCTTTATTTCCAATCCTGGTGAAAATATCGTATTTGAAGATGCTGTGGAAAAGTCGAACTCTACGATCAAAATGCTTAAGGATAAAGGTGTCAACAAAATCATCGTCCTTTCTCATCTTGGATATTCCCACGATTTAGAATTGGCAGAAGCCGTGGACGGTCTTGATATCATTGTTGGCGGTCACTCCCATACGACTCTTGAAAAACCTGTAGTGATTGATAAGAAAGAGCCGACTGTCATTGTTCAAGCTGGTGAATACTTAAACTTACTTGGCTTATTGGATGTAACATTTGATGAAAATGGCGTAGTAACCGGAAATAACGGTGAGGTTTTAGATCTTAAGAATTATGAAGAAGATGCTGAGGCACTTGCCGAGGTTCAAGAATTCAAGGCACCTCTTGACGAGTTGAAGAGTGAAGTTGTCGGTAAGAGCGAAGTTGCTTTGAATGGTGAACGTGCAGATGTACGCAGAAAAGAAACAAATTTAGGAAACCTGATTGCCGATGGTATGGTGGCGAAAGCGAATGAATTTGTCAAAACCCATATCGGTCTTCAAAATGGTGGAGGGATCCGAGCTTCAATCGATGCCGGTGATGTCACTCTTGGGGAAGTATTGACAACATTGCCATTTGGGAATCAGCTAGTCACACTTGATTTGACTGGTCAGGAAATCGTTGATGCCCTTGAGCACAGTGTAGCCAAAGTAGAAGGCGAAGATGCACCGGGAGAATTCCTTCAGGTATCGGGTATCCATTATAAGTATGATGTAACGAAACCGGCAGGTGAGCGGGTATGGCATGTGGAAGTCATGACGGATAATGGATTTGAAGAGATTGATTCTGACACGATGTATAGAGTCGCTACCAACGCGTTCACTGCAGATGGCGGAGACGGTTATACAATGTTCAAAGAAGCGAAAGAAGATGGTCGTCAAACCGATCTATTCATCACCGATTTCGAAGTGTTCTCATCTTATCTTGAAAACAACAATCCTATCTCACCAGTTGTGGAAGATAGAATCGTTCAAGAAGAAGCTCCGGAAGTAGCGCGTTTGACCGGTGATACACGCTATGAGACAGCGGTTGAAATCTCGAAACAAGGTTGGGAAAATGCTGACACGGTCATCCTTGCCCGTGGAGATTCATTCCCTGACGCTTTGGCGGGAGCACCTCTTGCCTATAAGCATGATGCACCGATCTTATTAACTGAACAAGGTACACTTAATAAAGCTGCAAAAGCTGAAATCAAGCGTCTTGGTGCTAAGAATGTCATCATTCTTGGTGGTAAAGGTGCTGTAAGTAACTATGTTAAATATCAGCTTGAAGGAATGGGTCTTGATGTTGATCGTATCGGAGGGGACGACCGCTGGGAGACAGCTGTAAATATCGCTGCAAGCCTGGGTGGTTCACCAGAGAAAGCCGTAGTAGCCAACGGTAAGAACTTCCCTGATGCATTAGCCATTGCTTCTTATGCAGCAAGTAAGGGATATCCAATCCTATTAACAGATAAAGATATGCTGCCATCTGAAACGACTAAAGCTCTAAAAGGCATCGACAGCACCATCGTAGTTGGTGGTGAAGGTGTGATTGGCAAGAAAGTATATGATTCACTTCCAGATGCAACCCGTTACTTTGGACTTGATCGATACAGCACAGCAGCCAAGATCGCGACTGAACTGAATCCGTCTACTAAAGTATATGTAGCAACAGGAAAGAACTTTGCTGATGCACTGGCTGGTTCTGTCCTTGCCGCTAAAGAAAATGCTTCCATGCTTTTAGTACAGCCGAATGATCTTCCAACCGTTACTTCTGATGCAATCAAAGAAATGAAATCTAAGCATTTCAATGTTCTTGGTGGAGAAAATGCGGTAAGTGACGTTGTTGTAGAAAAATTAATGAAATAAGACCTGTAAGTAAAAAGCTATCGATTCCATTCGATAGCTTTTTCTTTTACCCTGAACCCTTTTAAAATCGCTTGGAACTGTCAACCCTGTTCTCAGGAGGGAGTGATAGGGTTGCGTGTTTTAGTTGCAGTCTGCTATGGTATTTTAATTTTCATCCTTACATGTACAAAAAGCTTAACGAACCTTGTTGTAGAAGGGCACCCTGTTTTTCAGTGGAATCCACACCCGGATCTTATGAGTTTCTTTACTATGAGCTCTTTTCCGTTTCAAAGCAGTGCTTACATCATACAAAAGGCCGGACATGCAGCCGCGTTTTTTTTCCTGGGATTAGTGGTCCACTCAGTTGTTAAGAAAGCATTGATGGGCTATTTAATTTCATCGATTATCGGGTTATGCACAGAAATCGCTCAGCTCTTTTTTTCAAGAACAGGGTGTTTGCTCGATGTAGGGTATGATGTCGCGGGCATCACAATATATTTTGTGGCTTACTTCATTATCAGGGCACTTCTTTATCTTCCATCAAGCATTCGCAAAAGTGGTGTAATCAAGCAATAAAATATAAAGAAATGAAAAGAGCACCCAGTCGGATCTGGATGCTCTTTTTACAATATATATTAGATATTCGCCGTTTCCTTCTCCCGCTCAATCACTGCCAAACGCTCTGCCACTTCTTCCTCCGTCAAACCATGCTCCATAACATAGCGGTTTTCAGGACTTGTGCGGCACTCATCGGAACAGCTTCTCATATATTTATGCTCATTTTCTTCTGAGCAAAGGATCTTTCGGTTACAAGGCGGGTGGGCACAGTTTACGTAGCGCTCACAAGGTTCGCCTGTGTAGAAATCTTTCCCTACGACAACGTGCTCGGTCTGGTTGACAGGAACACCGATGCGCTCGTCGAATACGTAAAGCTGGCCGTCCCATAGTTGCCCTTTTACTTCAGGGTCTTTTCCATAGGTTGCGATTCCACCGTGGAGCTGTGCCACATTCTCAAAGCCTTCTTTCACTAACCAGCCTGAGAATTTTTCGCAGCGGATCCCACCTGTACAATACGTGATGATCTTTTTGCCTTCAAGTATATCTTTATTATCGCGGACCCAGTTCGGAAGATCGCGGAAGTTTTTGATATCCGGCTTCACGGCTCCTCTGAAGTGTCCCAATTCATATTCATAGTCGTTACGTGCATCAAGAAGGATTGTATCTTCCTGTTGGATTTGTTCAAAGAAATCCTTTGGATTAAGGTACTCACCTGTAAGCTCATTTGGATTCACATCATCTTCAAGACGGAGAGTCACAAGCTCTGGACGGTGCTTCACTTTCAATTTCTTGAACGCGTGCTCGTCTGCTTCGTCGATCTTGAATACAGTATCCTTGAAATGAGGATCCTGTCTCATCGCTTCCATATACGCATCCGTCTGCTCGATCGTACCGGAACATGTCCCGTTGATCCCTTCAGACGAAATCAGGATGCGCCCCATAAGGCCAAGGTCAGAACACAGTTGTTTGTGTTGTGCAGTGACTTCCTCCGGGTTCTCAATGTCAACATAGTTGTAATACAGTAGTACACGGTAATCTTTCATGTTTATTTCCACCTATCGATATATATTTGCAAGATATAATCTTAGGATTCAGTTCCTTATTACTCTTACGATGTACTATTATAACAAATTTTTACGAAATTGCATCATATGAGAGTGAGAAATACTGGGGATTGTGAGGAAAGAGTGGTGGAAATTGGGTTTAAAACAAAAAATATAAATACATTAAATTTGTAAAACTGGATACGATTTGAAACAATGAATATAAGAATAATTAAGGGGATGTCACTACATATGATCAAAAAAATCATGCTGCTTTGTACCGTCGTCGCTCTCAGTCTACTGTTCGCAGGATGTCAAGAGAAGGCTCAGCCGGATGATCGCCTGCAGGAATACGTGGATCTTTGGAACAAAGGGAAGTTCGATAAAATGTTCTCAGACTATGCGAACTCCTCTACCAAGGAAACATTCAAAAAAGAAGATTTCGTTACAAGATACAAAGATATTTATAATGACCTCGAAGTGAAGGATGTCAAAGTATCTTTTAAAAAGCCGGATAAAGAAGTGGAATGGGACAAAAAATCGAAAGCGGAATTTCCTATGACCATTTCATATAATACCCTCGCCGGTGAAGTTTCATATAAAAAAGATGTCACGTTGACAAAAGAAAAGAAGGATGACGATGAAAACTGGTTCGTGGATTGGGACCCTTCGTTCATCCTGCCAGAAATGGAAAAGGGAGACAAGGTCGGAGTGGAAAGCATTTCTGCCAAACGCGGGGAGATCCTTGACCGGAATCAGCAGCCCCTTGCTATCAATGGGGAAGCCTTTGAGCTTGGGATTGTCCCGAAAGAGTTCAATGAGAATGACTTGAGCAAGCTGTCATCTTTACTTGATTTATCACCAGAACAAATAAAGAGTAAATTGGACGCAAGCTGGGTAAAGCCTGACTATTTCGTTCCAATTAAAAAAATTGCCTTGAAAGAGCGTCCACTCGCACTGGAAGTAATTGAACTGGACGGACTATACTCCAAGCGGGTGCCTGCCAGGGAATACCCATACGGAGAAGCCACTGCCCATCTCACCGGTTATATCGGAAAACTTACGGCAGAGAAATTGGAGAAGCTGAAAGACAAAGGCTATACCGCTCAGTCCTTGATGGGCTTAAGCGGAGCAGAGGAAGTCTATGAAGAACAGCTGAGGGGCAAAGACGGTCAGCGTATCTATCTGAAGAAACAAGATTCAGAAGACACGGTTACCGTGGCCGAGCAGCCTGTTGAGGACGGAAAGAATATTACACTCACCATTGATGCCGAGATGCAAAAGAAGATATACGCACAGATGAAGAATGAGGCAGGGACGGCAGCCGCCGTTAATCCCCAAACAGGAGAGGCACTGGCCCTTGTGAGCACACCTGCCTATGATCCGAATGAATTCGTATTAGGGATGTCTTCAGAGGAATATAAGAAACTTGCGGACGATCCGAGAAAGCCCCTACGGAACCGATTCCCGCTTGCCTATTCACCAGGATCAACAATGAAGGGGATCACGGCTTCTGTCGGTCTGAAATCCGGCAAGCTGGATCCCAAAAAAATCTACGACATTCCGGGGAAGAAGTGGCAAAAGGATGAATCATGGGGGAATTATAAAGTGGTCCGTGTGTTTGACAATGAGAGCAAAGTGGATCTGGAAAGCGCCCTTAAATTCTCGGATAACATCTATTTTGCACGGGTCGGACTGGATATGGGTGCCGAGACGTTTATTGCAGGCTTGAAGGATTTCGGCTTTGGCGAAGAGATCCCTATGTCCTACCCGATTTACAAATCACAGGTTTCAAACGACGGAGAAATCTCCAAAGAAGTCCAACTGGCCGATTCTGCTTTCGGTCAAGGGGAAGTGCTGATGAGCATCGTTCACATAGCAAGTGCATATGGGGGTATCATCAACGACGGCACCATGATGGAACCAAAACTCTTGAAGGATGAAGAACCGAAAGTGTGGAAGAAAGACCTGCTTTTAAAAGAACAGGCAGACATGATGAAAACGAATTTTCGAAAAGTGGTCACAGAAGGCATCGCGGGAAAAGCGAGTGTAGAAGGTAAAGCGATCGCCGGTAAGACCGGCACAGCAGAGATCAAGTCGGAGCAGGGAACGAAAGGCAAGGAAAATGGAGTGTTCGTTTCCTATGATCAAAATGACCCGTCCATGGTTCTCGCCATGCTCCTGGAAGATGTACAGGATGCAGGCGGGAGTACACATACCGTCCAAGTGGCCAAGAAGTTTTATGATAGTTGGAAATAAAGAGAAAGAGAGGGGCATCTGCTCCTCTCTTTTTCAATGCTTAAGGAAAAACGAAAAAAATCCCCAAAGACCTCCTTTGGGGATTAAAGTGTTTATAATGCTGTGACCATTCCACCATCAACGACCAATGATTGTCCGGTTAAATAAGTGTTCGCGTCAGAGACTAAGAAAGCAATCACCCTGGCAAACTCATCCGGCTCACCATATCGTCCCAGGGGAATCGCTTTTTCACTCATATTTCTCAACTCGTCAACGGTCATATTCCGCTTCTCAGCGTTTAGTTGATCCAGTTCCGCCACCCGGTCTGTTGCAATTCTTCCGGGACCGACCGTGTTGATGAGAATATGATCCTGGGCGAGTTCCCTTGATAAGCTTTTAGATAACCCGACCATTCCGGTCCTGAACGTGTTGGAAAGAATCAGGCCGTCAATGGACTGCTTCGTGGAAGAAGAGGCGATATTCACGATCCGCCCACCATTATTCCTTTTCATATGAGGAATGACCTCTCGAATCGTTCGAATATAGCTGAGTAGGTTCAATTCAAAGGCATACTGCCAATCATCATCTTCGAAGTTTTGAAATCCTCCCGCTGGTGGACCGCCCGTATTATTGATGAGAATATCCAGTCCACCCAGTTTCGATACCGCTGTTTCAACAAGGGAGCGGATATCGTCCGGTTTCGTCATATCACATGTCGTGTAATGAATGTCCTGATTCCCTGCTAAGTTCATGATTTCATTTGCGGTCTTCTGAAGCTCTTCTTCATTTCTGCTGGAAATAAGCACACGGGCTCCTTCTTTGGCCAGTTCCAGTGCCGTGGCTTTTCCTAACCCTTTACTTGATGCGGTCACGATGACTGTTTTATTTTTTAATCCGAAATCCATTTCCATTCACCTCATTTAATTGGGAATATTAATCTCTTTATTCATCGGTTTACCCTTACCCTGGTAGTTCCAAAACAGTACAAAGACGAATACGACAAAACCTATGATGTCTGTCACCCAGCCTGGATAAATCAGGAGAAAGGCTGCAACTGCACTGATGAGACGCAGGTTGATAGGGAACTTTTTCTTGAAATAGCCTTCAATGGCCACGGATAACAGAAATACGCCGATCACAGATGTAAGAGTGAGCGTGATGATGCTTGTAACCGTAGCGTCGACCATCAGCATTTCATGGGAAAATACAAACATAAATGGAACGATGAATCCGGCTATGGCGAGCCTCATCGCCTGGAACCCGGTCTTTGTCGGGTCCCCGCCGCTGATTCCCGCTCCGGCAAAGGCTGCCAATGCGACAGGAGGCGTGATGTTCGCAAAAATCCCGAAATAGAACACAAACATATGAGCGACAAATACGGCCGTTTCCGTCGAGCCGGCCAATTCACGGAACAGGGGCAGCTGTAAAAGAATCGGTGCTGCCATCGTACTTGTGATGATATATGTCGGGATACTCGGCAGTCCCATGCCCAGCACGATGGACGTCACCATCGTCAGCAATAACGTAATCACGAGCTGTAGAAGAGGGCTGTCGATCATTTCACCGATCCCAACAATACTGTTGGCGAGTTCCAGGGCAACTCCAGTCAGTGAAGCCACTCCTACCACAATCCCCACGGCACCGCAGGCAACGGCAACAGGAATAGTCGTTTTTGCCCCTTCTTCCAATGCCTGAACGCAATCCTTCAATCCAATCTCTTCAGCTTCCAAGTTTCTGGATTTTCTAAATAGATTGATCAGCAGGGGAATCACAACAACCAACAGGAGCTCCCACCATCCGTTTTTCAAAGGAGGAATCCCTTCTCCGGATAGAAGACCATTCACTTGTGGTTGAAACACAAAGAATACCCCGAGTAAAGTCGATAAGGCGAGAACCTGCTTTGATCCTGAAATGATGATCGTAGCTAAAATGGACCAAAAGGCAGCGTAGAATGGTGTTTTTCCTGAAAACAATAAGTAGAGAAGAATCACCATCGGAATGATTAAATGTCCGCGCTCTGCCAAAACGGCTTTCACGGATGGAAGTTCCGATTTCGGTACTCCATTCAACCCCCGCTTGGATGCTCTGAAGTGCACCTGAAGCAGGATCCCGATGTAGAATAAGAGGGCAGGGATGATACCCGCCAGAATCACCTTCGTATAAGGGATATTAAGATTTTCAGCCATAATGAAGGCAGCGGCACCCATGATCGGCGGGAGGATCTGCCCTCCCACACTTGCTGCTGATTCGACAGCTCCTGCAAATTCTTTCTTGTAGCCGATCTTTTTCATCAAGGGAATGGTAAAGGCACCTGTCGTCACGACATTGGCAACGGCTGATCCATTAATGGAACCGAGGAACCCGCTGGCAATGACGGCAACTTTAGCGGGACCACCTTTCGTATGACCGGCAACAGCCAAGGCCAGATCGTTAAATAATTTCCCCATTCCGGACCGGCTTAGGAATGCGCCGAACAGGATGAAAAGAATGATATAGCTTGCAGATACACCAATAGCGGTACCGAGGATCCCTTCTGTAATATAGACAAGTTGGGAAATCATCTTTTTGGTTACGGTCAGCGTGATCTGCGAATTCAATTCAGGGTAGATCGACAGTTTCACATAGAGGCCATATAGTAAGAATCCCAGTGCCAGGAGGGTCAATCCCCACCCGGTCACACGCCTGGTCAATTCCAGAAGCAGGACGATGACAAGGATCCCGATGTAGAAATCCATATCGTTGATCTGCCCGCCTGTGCGGATGATGCGTTCTGCACTGAATAACATATAAATGCCGACAATCAAGGATAATCCACTTAAGATATAGTCATAAAACGGAACCGATTGATCTTTCTTTTTACTAACAAAGGGGTATAGGATGAAGCCGATCGCCATCAGTCCATATAAGTGAATGCTTCGCTGTTTCACATCGACCAATGCTCCTGCATAGGACGTGTATAAATGGAAGAGGGCAATCCCGGCGGCCAATACTAAAAGGAATAGACCGATCACCTTTGGGTACTTGCTCCTCGTATTGCCTTCCCGGTCCAACTCTTCCACTGATGTATTCTTCTGATTACTCATCATGAGTCACCTCGCTTAATCTTTAACAATCATATAAATCACTTTATACAGAGGGACGGACCTCACCGATAATTGGTAGGACACTTGGGGTTCAAGGGAAGTGGTCCGTCCGTTCACTCGAATGCGGTGATTCGTCCCCTTGCCTGTTTGAAAACGCAATGAGCTCCCGATCGTTTGATGGATCCCCGTCATATACACCCAGCCGTCTTTGATATACGTATCATCTCCTGCGTGGTCAGGGACGCCTGCTCCAAACGTTTTGAAACGGGTCGATGTCAGCAAAATGGTTCCCTTTTGAATATGAAAGAATTCTTCCCAATCTTCTTTTTCAACCGAATGGGTCCAGCGTATGGAAACGTCCTTCTCTTCTAAAAAGGGCTGAACGATTATGTTTTGCTTTTCATAGGATAAAATCAATGTGTTCATCGGGACGAAAGCGGAAAGGGTGAGAAGGAAAAAAATAAAGATAACCAGTATTCTCTTTTTCATGGATAGAAAGAAGAGGGCACCAGGATTGATGCCCTTTCTGTTTTATTCCAGTAATCCTTTTTCTTCATAAAACTTTTTCGCCCCTGGGTGAAGGGGAGCTATGAGGCCCTTCGCCATCTCGTCCCGGTCGACTTCTTTTAGGGGTGCCACTGCCACTGCATCCGTTCCTAAGTAATCGTAGTAGCGCTTTGTCAAATCGTATACGGTATCTTCACTTACATCTTTTGAAACGATCAGCATATTTTGAATCCCGACGGTTTCCACTTTAGTATCCAGGTTGTATTTTGCTTCGTCACCGGAATCAATGGTGAACGTTTTGTAGAAAGGATATTTCTTCATCAGCTTATCAGCAAGGTCTCCTTTGATTTCGACAAACGATACATCATTTTGCTGCATAAGGTCTGTAATATTACTGTTTGGTACTCCAGATGTGAAGAATGCAGCATCCAAGGTGCCATTCTTCATTTCCTGCACGGAATCCGCATAGCCGGTGTGAGTCACCTTTTCAAGATCATCATACGTGAGGCCGGCAGCTTCCAATACTTTCTTTGCGCTCTGCTCCACACCGGAACCTACCTGTCCGACACCGACTTTCTTACCCTTTAAATCTTCAATACTCTTAATACCGCTATCAGACATCGCGACTACCTGCACCACGTTCTGGTACATGCCAGCCATTGCTTGAACGTCTACTTTATTGCCGTCGAACTGTCCTTTTCCTTCAACGGCATCATATGCCACGTCACTCATGACGATGGCCATTTGATTTAAACCGTCCGTGATGTTCTGGATGTTGGCAACAGATGCACCAGTCGATTCTACCGTTACATTTCCGATGGAATCACTTTCCTCAAAAATGGGCTTTAACGATCCCCCGATTGCATAATAAGCACCTGATGTCCCACCTGTCCCAAATACTACTGATTGGCTGGAAGAACCACCCTCACTGCTTGAACCGTCTCCACTTGTCCCGTCACTTCCGCATGCAGCAAGTAGGATGGAGACGATGGCTATCATTGAAATCCACTTTAATTTTTTCATCATTTCGTCCTCCTTTTATTTACCTATTTAATATGGTAACGCTTACATATTGAAATGAGAATATTTAGAACTTAAAGGTCGTTTTGGTCTTTTTGGTCTTTTTAATCTGAACAAAAAAACGGATAAGGCCAAGTGCCTTATCCGTTTTTCCACTGATAGCGATTGACCGGTCTCCCAATCCCGCCATATTCAATCATGATGTGAACCTGATCTGATTTCTGGAGGTAATCTAAGTATCTGCGAGCAGTCACCCTTGCAATCCCGATTCCTTCAGCCGTCTCTTCAGCGGAAAGGGGGGTGGATTGGCCGGAAAGAAATTGAACGATTTGCTGAAGGGTCTGCGCGTTCAGCCCTTTTGGCAAATCCACATGATGTTTGTCAGCAGAAGTAGGATGTCCTCCTTGAAGCTGATCGATCTCACGCTGTCCGATCATTCCTTCTCCTGATATCTGCTGTTTAAATGACCGATATTTCTCCAGGGCCTGCTTCAACCGCTCAAACTTGAAAGGCTTGATGATGTAATCAACGACTCCCAATCTCATCATATCCCGGATGGTTTCTTTATCCTGTGCGGCAGATATGACGATGACATCCACGTCCGTGCCCTGCTGTCGAAAAGCCTGTAAGGTTTCGATTCCGGTTTGTCTGGGCATGAAATTATCCAGGAGGACAAGGTCAGGTTGAAAAGAGGAGACCTTTTCTGCGCCTTCCTGTCCGTTGCCGGCAATGGCGCACACCGTAAATCCCGGTACCCGTTCAATGAACATACGATTCACCTCTTGAACCATCGGGTCATCCTCAATGAGCAGAACGTTAATTGGTTTCGTCATCTGTGTTCCCTCCATTCATGGGAAAGGCAAGCTGAAATACCGTTCCTTCCCCTGGGGTTGATTTTACTTGTATATGACCGTTCGATTTATTCACAATACTGTGGATTAAGTAGAGCCCGATTCCCGATCCGTCTTTTCCTTTGGTCGTGTATCCATGTTGAAATAACTGTGGCATCTGTTCTTTTGATATCCCGATTCCATTGTCTTCTATCTCGATATGGAACGTATCCGGATCTTCTTTCAAATAGACGTGGACGGACTTTGATTCTTCCGTTGTGTCCTTTAACGCGTATAAACTATTTTCGATCAGGTTTCCCAGGAGGATGACAAAATCATGTTCATCCAGAAGGGGAGGAAGGAAGGTTAGGTAACTATCGGGATCAATCTGTACCTCAATTCCCAGTTCCCGTCCACGCCTGATTTTACCCAACAGCAGCCCGGTCAACCGATCAAGCTTGATCCGCTCGGTTAAGAAGGAGGAGAGATCCTCCTCTTCCCTGGAAGAGTGAAAAATATAATCGAGAGCTTTGGCGTTTTCTTCAAGTTGAATCAGTCCGGCGACGGTATGTAATGCATTCTGATGTTCATGGTTTTGTACTCGTAATGCTTCGACGAACTCCTTGACCCCCGTCAGCTCCTCTGCAAGCCTTGTCATCTCTGTCCGATCCTGGAACACGGCAACTGCCCCTACAATATCTTCATTTACCAAAATCGGTACCCTTGAATGAAGGATGATCCTGTTGTTTAACGTCATCTCTTCATGATAGACAGGTTCCCTGGTTATCAGAACGTCTGGCAGCTTAAAAGAAGGGAGGACTTCATGAATGGACTTTCCGGTCGGATTCCCCTTAATGAGTAATATTTCTTTCGCCTTTTCATTAAACACGGTTAGTCTCTGTTGATTATCAATGGCGATGATTCCTTCATTCATGGCTTGGAATGTTGCGGTGCGTTCCACAAGAAGCTTCCCGATTTCATGGGGTTCAAGCTGAAAGGTGTCTTTCTTGATTTGTCCCGCAAGCAACCAAGAGCCCATCATGCCGAATAAAAGGGTGATGGCTCCTATGATGATCAATTCACTCTTTAGATTGCTCATAATATCGAAGGTGGAAGGGAGAAGGATGCCTACTACAACCACACCGATTTGTTGGTGATCCGTGTTCATGACAGGCACGAACCCTCTCACAGCCGTGCCGAGGTCACCTTTGGCCGTTGAGACATAACTATGTTCCGCAAAGGCCGGGCCTTCATCCTTACCGGCGGATATGGTGCCGAGCTGCTCTTCGGATGGATGGGAATAGCGGATACGATTCATATTGAGTACGACAATATAGTCCGATCCATTTACGGTTCGGATGTTTTCGACCACGGGCTGAATGTCCTTCCATCCAAGGGAGTCTTCCAGGTGGCTTTGAACGGTGGGGAGATTGGCTACGGTCCTCGCCGTGATGAGGGCCTGATTCCCTAATTCCTCTTTTTTCATCTCGATCGCTTTTCCGACAAAAATAATGAATCCAATCAATAGGGCAAATAAGACAACCCCAAAGGATAATATCGTCATTTTCCAGCGAATGGGCATTTGTTTTCGATTCATTCTGAATATTCCTTCCTCTTTGTTCAAAGTTATTGTACCATTTTTAATAGAATCTGAAAGAGGAGGGTTCGAAAGATGAGAACCTTTTTGTTCATTGGCCTCTTTATCCTGACAGGGATGGTGACCGCCTATGTGGTTGGGTTTCAAACACGGGATGGATTTTCTGCAGAATATGACGATGATCAGGAAAAAATGAAGGATCAAATCGTCATCAAGGTGAGTCATGTCGTGTCGGAAAACACCCCTAAAGGAAAAGCAGTCAGGCGATTTCAAGAGCTTGTAGAAGAAAATACCGGGGGAAAAGTAAAGGTGGAAATCTATCCGAACGGCTCCCTGTATTCGGATATCAGTGAATGGAATGCCCTTAAGAATAATAATGTGCAGATGATCATTCCGGCCACATCCAAAGTATCGCAGTATGTTCCTGAGTTCGGACTATTTGATTTACCTTTTGCCTTCAATAGCTACAGTCAGGTACAACAAGCTTTTGAAGGAAGGATTGGAGAGATACTACTAGAAAAAGCAGAAAAGCGTGAACACGTAAAAGGTGTCACCTTTTGGTATAACGGATTTAAACAAATAACGAATAATCAGCGTCCTTTACTAACCCCAGATGATTTTAACCGTCTACACTTTCGCACGATGCCAAGTGAAGTCATAAAGAAACAATATCAAATGATGGGGGCGGCTGTAAGTAATCTCCCTTTTAATAAAACCTATGAAAATCTCGAGGTCGGCTTTATTGATGGACAGGAAAATACGATATCCAATATATACTCCAAGAAGCTCTATGATCATCAAGCCTACCTCACTGTCAGCAACCATTCATACTTGGGTTATGTGGTTCTAATGAATGAAGAGTTTTGGAATGAGTTACCCGAAGAGTACCAGGTAGAAATCAATGATGCGATGATCCAAACCACAGACTGGATCCGACGGCATTCCATTGAAATGAATGATGAGCAAATGCGAGAATTGAAGAGAAACACCGATTTGGATATTCATATTCTGCTGAATTCAGAGAAAGAAGAGTGGAAAGAGAAACTGGCTCCTTTGTATGATGAATATGAAGATGTGTTTGGGGAGGAATTGATGGGGGAGATTAGTGAAATAAACGGCAGACGTCGGTAAATGTCTGTTGTTGGTTTTCTTCGAGTACTGTCATTCTAGATTCGAGCTTACCCATACGGTTTTCTATTTTGGTCATTCGTTCGTTCATGTTGTTTTCAAAACGAGTCATTTGTCCTTGAAGTTCTCTTATGGCTTGTAAAATCTGATCCATCGTATTTTCACCTCCTTCTACTTATTCTAACACAGAATTTGGGAATATTACCTTCACAATCACTGGAAAAATCTTTTCCGGACATACGGTTTTGCTTTTAAATATGGTAATATAAGAAAATGTAAAGAGAGATAACAAACGAACCATATTACATAGAGTTAGGAGAATGATCAATGAGTAAAACACTAATTTTCGGACACAAAAACCCGGACACGGATACGATCACATCGGCACTGGTTTATGCTGATTTGAAATCAAAAATCGGGATGGACGTAGAGCCGGTTCGTCTAGGTGAAGTTAACGGTGAAACCCAGTATGCCCTTGATTACTTTAAAGTCGAAGCACCACGTTTGGTAGAAAAGGTTGCGGCTGAGACGGATACGGTCATCCTGGTTGACCACAATGAGCGCCAGCAAAGTGCCGAGGACATCGAAGAAGTACGCGTTCTTGAAGTCATCGATCATCACCGCATCGCGAACTTTGAAACGGCAGATCCCCTGTACTACCGTGCTGAGCCGGTTGGCTGTACGGCAACGATCTTAAACAAGATCTATAAGGAAAAAGGGGTAGAGGTCACGAAGGAAATGGCTGGACTGATGCTTTCAGCGATCATCTCTGATTCCCTATTGTTCAAATCACCAACATGCACAGACGAAGATGTTGCGGCTGCAAATGAACTGGCTGAAATCGCGGGCGTCGACCCACAGGTATACGGCTTGGAAATGCTTAAAGCAGGAGCGAATATGAGCACGAAATCAGTCGCTGAACTTGTGACCCTTGATGCGAAAGAATTCTCCATGGGTAACGCGAAAGTGGAAGTGGCACAAATCAACGTTGTTGATACGAATGACGTATTCGGACGTCAGGTAGAAGTCGAAGCGGCCATGGAAACAATGATCAAGGAAAAAGGACTGGATCTATTCCTTCTTGTCGTAACGGACATCCTGGAAAACGACTCAACGGCCCTTGCCCTTGGGAGCAAAACGGCTGAAGTGGAGAAAGCGTTCAACGTCACACTCCAAAACAACACGGCTCTATTAAAAGGCGTGGTATCCCGTAAGAAGCAAATCGTACCTGTGTTGACGGATGCGATGAAATAAGGGGAAATTGGAAGGGGCAGTCTTTTGGCTGCTTCTTTTTTATACCAACAAAGGGAGAGCTCCAACATGAACTTCAAAAAAATCCACCACATCGCCATCATCTGCTCAGACTACACCAAATCGAAAGACTTTTACGTCAACAAACTCGGTTTAGATATAAAGCAGGAAATATACCGGGAAGAAAGAGATTCTTATAAGCTCGATCTCGCGTTGAACGGAGAATATATCATTGAACTGTTCTCATTCCCTGAGGCCCCGGCGCGGCCGAGTTATCCGGAAGCACGGGGGCTGCGCCATTTAGCCTTTGAAGTGGAGGATATAGAGGGTGCGGTAGAGGCACTGAATCAAAAAGGTATTAAAGCAGAGGAAATAAGAATAGATCCTTATACGGATAAAAAATTCACGTTTTTCGAAGATCCCGATGGACTGCCGTTGGAGCTCTATGAAATCTGATAGAGCTCCGTCCCTCAAAAAAAAGAGCACTTCCCACAAGGAGAAGTGCTGTCCAAAGGTATTGTAATTTGTCGTTAGGTTTATTTAATCATATATCGATTTTTGAAGGATTGGGGATACGGCACGATTATCATTGAAAAACAGTGGGGTTCCTAGGGAATTTCCGTTGTTTTATACATAATTATAAAAATATTAATATTTACGATATTGTTAAGAGGGAATAAAAAAAGAGCACTTCCCACCAGGAGAAGTGCCATCAAAAGGTATTGTAATTTGTCGTTAAGACCATTAAAACATAGATTCAGAATGCATGTATTGGCGGCATAGGTTCCTGAGAAAGAATAGATGAGGATTATCCTAAAAAAACTGCCTGTTTTCTGATAAAATATTAAAATATTAATATTTTTAAGGAGGTGGACTTGTGGACTATTCAGTCATCGGGAAAAAGATAAAGGAATTGAGGAAAGTCGTCGGTTTGACTCAGGGAGAACTGGCAGAAGGAATATGTACCCAGGCTCTGATCAGCAGGATAGAGAAGGGGGATATCTATCCGAGCGCCACGTCTCTCTATCAAATTTCAAAGAAGCTTGGTGTCGATGTAAACTACTTTTTTGAGATTGGGCTGACTCCCCGCCTGGATTATGTGAGAGAGGTTGAACGGCAACTAAAGAAGCTGAGAGTGAAATTGAAATATGATGAAATCCTTGAGATTGTCAAAACCGAAGAGAAGAATCCGTTATTTCTAAAAGACGAAACCAATCTTCAACTTCTCTACTGGCATAAAGGAATCTATGTGAATGAGGTCGAAAAAAATAAAGACGAGGCTCTGATCATATTAGAGAGGGCCCTCTCACTGACATATAATCAGAAAAAGGCGATGTCAGAGCGTGAAATGAATATCATGATCAGTATGGGGATTCTGGAATTCAGCCGACGCAACCATGAACGGGCTTTAGAGATCTACGAAGACGTCAATGCCGCTTTGACTTACAATGACCAGCTTAGTGATAAGTCCATTAAAACACGACTGTTGTATAATATCGCGAGGGTACTGACGAGACTTGGAAAGTATCGTGAATCCACCAGGTATTGTGAAGAAGGCATTCGCTGGATCATAGAAGAAGAAAATTTATATGGCTTCGCTCAATTGAATTATCATATCGGATATAACTTGGAACTGGAAGAGAAATACGGAGAGGCTTTACCTTACCTCGTTAAAGCTGCTTTGTTGTTCGACATTCAATATAATACAACGTTATCTACTTTTATCGAAGGGAAGATAGAAGAACTGAAAGAAAAGATGAGTCAGAATTTTTAGAGATAGGGGGGCTGGGGCGTGGATTACTCCATCATTGGTAAAAAGATAAAGGAGTTACGCCAGGGAGTGGATATTACTCAAGGCGAGCTGGCAGAAGGAATATGTACACAGGCACTGATCAGCCGGATTGAAAAAGGGGAAACCGATCCCAATGCCACTGCACTTTATCAAATCTCGAAAAGGCTTGGTGTGGATGTGAATTATTTCTTTGAAATAGGAACCACACCCCGTCTGGACTATGTAAAAGAAGTTGAACGTCAATTGCGTCAGTTAAGAAAAAAACATCTATATAAAGAAATGATCGAAATGGTGAAGGCCGAGGAGCATAATCCACTTTTTCAGCAAAAGGAAAACCTTCAGCTCCTTTATTGGCACAAAGGAATCTACCTATTTGAAGTGGAACGGAAATCGGAAGAAGGACTTTCATTATTAAGGAATGCCCTCTCCCTTACATCAGAAGGGAAAAAGGCTCTGTCAGAGCGTGAAATGGAGATTCTTCTGACGATTGGGGGATTTTATGTCGGGATGGAGGATTATTTAGAAGCTCTCAACTATTATAATCAAGTAAGAGATGCCGTAAGGACCAACAGGCAATTGAACGATAAATCCATAAAAACCCGATTGCTCTATAATGTTGCCAGGGCATTGACTCGACTAGGCAGATACGAAGAATCAATCGACCATTGCAGAGAAGGAATAAAATGGTGTATCGAAGAAGAACACTTATATGGTTTTGCACAGCTTCATTATCATATCGGTTATAATTTCGAGCTGGAAGGCAAGATTGAACAGGCCTTATCCTATATTGATACATCCATATTATTATTTGAATCACTTAAGAATCATGAGCACACTGCATTTTTAACAAAGAAAAAAGAAGAATTATCTTTAAAATTGATGTGATGAGATTCTCTTTCATACATTCAACATGTCCCTCATAAGATGAACTGTAGGTGAGGGGTGTGGATGTATGAGAAGGAAAAGCCCGGTTCCTCTGATGATCGGTGCAGTCGGGGCAATCATCCTGTTGATCGCTCTGTTCACATTTATCGGAAAAAGCCAGGAACCAGATACACCTGAAGAAGTGATCAAAGAGTTTTATGACTTCGAAAAAGATGGGGACTTCGGCAATGCGTGGGAGCTATTTCACTCGGAGATGAAGAACAAATTTCCTAAATCCTCCTATATCCAAACGAAAAATCATGTATTCATGGGGCATATGGGGGTGGATGAGTTTGATGTGGAAGTAGGGAGCATAGAAAAGGTGAAGGAGTTTACATTTAATGACGAAGGGCTTCAGTTCAAAAACGTCAGGAAAGCGGAAGTGAATATGTATTTCGATAGCCAATTCGGAGAGCTGGTGATTGCTCAAACGTGTTATGTAGCGATTGAAGAGGACGAATGGAGGATTTTGTGGAATTATAATTTCTGAGCGGAGGGAAAATTTTTTAATGGAATTGGTTTTATCTGGTGTGTGCTGGGTAAAAAGAAACTAATTATTTATAAAGGAGGGCATTAGCTTTGTCACTGCTCTATTTTAAGGCTCGTGAAGCCTATGAACTGGATGCGAAAGTATCTCAATCCCAGATTACACGATTGAGGGAATACCGCAGAACCAAGCCCGCCCCTGTTGCCAAAAAGAATGGCTAAAGGATCCTTTTTGAAACGTACCCTGCTCAGTCTAAATTCGTTTAGACTGTTTTTTTTGTTTACATATAAAAAGTCGGAAATCCACTGATTCCCGACTCTTCATTATTCCAGGTCTTCCCCGATGATACGGACTTCCCGCTCAAGCTCGACATCAAACTTTTCTTTCACCGTCTTCTGAACATGTTCAATCAGTGAAATATAATCAGTTGCCGTTGCGTTGTCTTTATTCACAATGAAGCCGGCATGTTTGGTGGATACTTCTGCACCGCCGAAGTTCGTACCTTGAAGTTCGCTGTCCTGAATCAATTTCCCTGCGAAATATCCAGGAGGACGTTTAAAGACACTCCCACATGATGGATATTCAAGGGGCTGCTTGGACTCCCGTTTGTCCGTTAAATCATCCATGATGGCCTTGATGTCTTCATAAACCCCGGGCTGCAGACTGAACGTCGCCTCCAGGACGATATCCCCTTTTTCAGAGATGTTACTGTGCCGGTAATCAAGCTCAAGTTCTGACGCTGTCCGTTTCACAAGGTTTCCTTCACGATCGACGACATGGCAGTAATCAAGGACATCCTTGATCTCTCCACCGTACGCCCCTGCGTTCATGAACAGGGCACCGCCTACCGTACCCGGAATGCCGCAAGCAAACTCCAGTCCAGATAACTGCTCGGCTAACGCACGCCTCGACACATCGATGATGGCCGCGCCGCTTTGAGCGACAATCTGCTGATCCGTTGCTTTAATGTCCTTGAAGTTCTTTAAGTGAAGGACGATGCCGCGAATTCCGCCATCCTTCACGATCAAATTCGAGCCGTTTCCGAGTAGCGTAAAGGGCACATCTACTTTATTCGAAAGCTTCACGATGTTTTGAACTTCTTCATAAGTGGTCGGGGTAAGAAAGAAGTCTGCTCTTCCCCCGAGCTTCGTATACAAATGATCTCTTAACAATTCGTCACGCTTAATATTGTCCGAATGCATGACCTTCGTTAATTCTTCAAACACTTTTTCTTTATTATACATTCTATATCAGTCCTATAAAGTAATTTTCATCTCTTCACTATTCAATCCTACCCCACCATTATATGACGAAAACCCATGAAAGTTAAATGGTTTCAGTTGGGAGTGGTGAATATCCGTCTATTGGAGGAATATCATCCTCCATAAATAAGAAAAAGAACCCCCGAATTGGAGGTTCCTGGAATTGCCCGTTATTTTAAGAGATTAGCCACATTCGAGATGAGGTTTGTGATGAACCCGCGGTTTTCTTTCATTTCCTGTCCGGGATTCGTTCCATCGCTTTCTTTCAGTTTGATCGAATACTTACCGAACCCACTGTCCTTTTCCCCGAGGAACTTATACTTTCTCGCATCCTTGATGTAATTCTGGGCTTTCAGGGACGTTTCGAAAACGATATTCGTATTACCTTTCACAGGGGTAAACGACCAGTTCCCATCCGCTTCCGGATCGATGGTCTTTTTATCCATGATGTAATCAATGATCACGTTCCGATTCTCATCTGGTGATTTCACAATAATTTCTGAGTTTTTCACACCAGGAAATTTTCCGCTTGCACGATAGTTATTGGTGGCCACGATGAACTTCTGGTTAGGATCGATGGATTTTCCATTAAACTTTAGGTTTTTGATGCGGCTTGAGTCTTTGTTTACAAGAGCGCCTTCAGCATCGTATTTAGAAGGCTGGGTCACATCGATTTCATAGGTGACGCCGTCAATCACGTCAAAGTTATAGGAGCGGTAGTCACCATTCACAAGATTTTGTTCTTCTGATGTAGAAGGGTCGATTTGATTGAACTGACCCGCAGACATTTCAAGCCATTCTTTCACGTCGGCACCTGTAAGCAGTACGGCTTGAAGCGTGTTTGGATAAAGGTACAGGTCAGATACGTTCTTGATGGCGATTTCACCTGCCGGGATGTCTGTATAATAATCAGGATTCGCTCGTGTACCCGCTTTAAACGGGGCACCTGCAGATAGAACAGGGATGCCGTCATATTCAGTCCCTTTGATATACTTTTCAACATACCATTTCTGTGCGTTTGTCACGATTTGAACGGAAGGATCATCACTGACAAGAGCGAAATAACTATTGATTGGAGAAGTTGTTTCCCCGACTGCACTGCGGACCCATTCAATCGTCGCCTCATGCTCTTCTTTCACTGCGTCGAGGATGCTTTGGTCAGCCTCAACAGCAGGCGTTCCGTCTGGATTCAGGATAGAGCGGGTGGTAGCCTGGGTATTCGTCACATCCCATTTTCCATCTTTCAATTCCAGTTCAAGGTCAACGAGTCCGAGATGATCTCCCCAGGAACCAGGCATGACTGATCCGACGCCGTTGATCGTTCCTTTCTTCACGTCTACCCCTTCAATCCTGCTATACGAATCAGAAGGGAAGACCCCGTGAGAATGGCCGAACAAAATCGCGTTGATTCCATCTACTTTAGAAAGGTCATACGTTGCGTTCTCCTCCATGCCTTCCTGTGTGACGTTACCGATACCCGAGTGAGGGATCGCGACAATCACATCAGCGCCGTCAGCCTTCATTTGAGGGACGAACTTGTTCGCAGTCTCAATGATGTCTTTGGCAACGACTTTTCCTTCAAGGTTCCCTTTATCCCACTGCATGATCTGTGGAGGGACGAAACCGATGACGCCGACTTTGATTGCATGCTCTTCACCGTCTTCATCGACTACCGTGCGATCAAGGATTTCATACGGTTTAAAATAGTTTTTATCATTGTCTGGATTCCCGTCTTTATCATCTACATACACATTGGCATTCACATATGGAAAGTTGGAGCCTTTTAATGATGTACCGAGGAAATCAAGACCATAGTTGAACTCATGATTCCCGACATTCCCGGCATCATAGTCCAGCAGATTCATCGCTTTGTAGACAGGGTGGATTTCCCCATCTTGAAGCGGGTCTTCTTTTGCTACATAATCTCCAAGTGGATTTCCCTGGATCAGATCTCCATTATCGAACAATAATGAGTTCTGTGATTCAGCTCGTGCCTGTTTAATGAGGGTAGCCGTTTTGGCGAGTCCGTATTTATCTGTCACTGTATCTTGATAGTAATCATAGTTTGCGAGGTTCACGTGGATGTCGGTTGTTTCAAGTATACGAAGCTTTACAATATCTTTGTCCATGACTTCAGCATAAGTAATGGAAGGAGTGGCTTGAGGAATCAGAAGGCCAAGGGCTAATGCGCTACCAGCTATGACTTTTTTCTTATTGGATGTGTTTTTCAAAAGAATCGCTCCTATTTATGTAGTTAATTGTCAAACAATTACATGCTAGCATATCAACATGAAATAAAAATGGTGTAAAAGTATGATTTATTTGAAAAATGTAAAAGTTATGTAAAGACCTGGTAGCCCGTAAATTGCTGGTTTATTTTTGAGGGGTAATAAGATAGGATAGAACATATAAAAAGTATGCTATAACATCTATTCATCTACTAAAGTATACATTTCGGAAACAGAAGAGAGGAGGGAGCCAGTTTGGCACGATTATACACGGCTCTAATCGGCTTAAGCCTGATCTGGGGTATGTCTTTCGTTTTTATAAAATGGTTGGTGGAACCGGCAGGAGTGTGGGGGACGGTGTTTTTACGATGCCTGGCAGGGGCCCTCGTGCTTCTTCCGATCTTTTTCATACAGAGGAAAAGAGAAGGGAAGAAACCACTTCCGCTATGGAAACTCCTCGTTGTGGGAATCGGCAATGCTGCCCTTCCCTGGACCCTGATCGCCTTAAGTGAAACGCAAATCAACAGCAATACCGCGTCCATCCTGAACGCGACTACTCCGATTTGGACAGGGTTGGTTGGATTTTTATTCTTCTCCGTTGTGTTGACGGGATTTCAATGGATCGGGATCGCGGTCGGTTTCATCGGCATCCTGGTGCTCATGAACTTTGAAGTGAGCGGCATTTTCTCGTCTGATTTTGTCGGGGTGGGAACGATGGTACTGGCCACGATGAGCTACGCCTTTGCTTCCCAGTTCACGAAAAAATACCTGGCAGGAACCAGTGTAGTCGTCATCTCCACCTTTCAGCTGTTGATCGGGGCTGCGGTGGGGTTTGTCGGCATGATGGTCACGGATCCCATCTCTGTCGGTGATTTGGCGACAGGAGAGGTCATCCTCGGCATTTTAGGACTGGGCTGCCTCGGTTCGGGTGTAGCAACACTCCTGTATTTCTACATCATGACCAACGGGAGCCCCGAATTTGCCTCGACTGTGACGTACCTGATACCGGGTACGGCGATGATCTGGGGATTCGTGCTTCTTAGGGAACCAGTGACCCACAATCTCATTTTGGGCTTGCTGATCATATTCGCAGGGGTATTCCTATCGTCCCGAAAATCCAAGAAAATCATCACATCCCTGCCGGCAGGGACGAGGTAAGACCTTTAAACAAACGTTTGATTAGTATGTTGAATCCCTTGTCCCACAAGGGGTGAGCGTACCAGTCAAACGTTTGTTTAGTTTCCGGCCACCGAAACTCCCCAGAAACTAATGCAAACCAACTTATTTTCATATAAAATGAGTAAGATACATAAGGTAGACTAACGCATAGCAAAGGCTATTAAAAATAAAACATAAGGATGGTAATTCTATATGAAAACGGCAATTGTAACGGATAGTACCGCCTACATCCCGAAAGAATTGCGTGATCGACTCAACATACATATGATTCCTCTCAGCGTCATTTTCGGAGGAGAAACCTATCAAGAAGAAGTTGATATTACGGCAAGCGAATTTTACGAAGAAGTCAGCATCCAGGAAAAGCTTCCTACCACTTCACAGCCCCCGGTCGGACAATTCGTCGAGCTATTCGAGAAACTTTCCAAGGACTACGATGCCGTCATTTCCATTCACCTGTCCAGTGGAATCAGCGGTACCTATCAAGGTGCCGTGCAGGCAGGTGAAATGGTCAAAAGCATTAAAGTATATCCCTATGACTCTGAAATCAGCTGCATGATCCAAGGCTTTTACGCCATCGAAGGGGCCAACCTTGCCCGGGAAGGAAAAACGGCTGAAGAAATCGTCGGGTTATTGGATGAAATGAAGAAATCCGTACAGGCCTACTTCATGGTCGATGACCTCGCCCACCTGCAGCGGGGAGGACGGTTATCCCAAGCACAGGCCATCATCGGGAGCCTGTTACAGGTAAAACCACTGCTGCACTTCGTGGACAAAGTCATTGTTCCATTTGAAAAAATCCGCACGAAAAAGAAAGCGTTGAAGCGGGTAGAAGGAATGCTTGAAGAAGCGGTAGCGTCCGGCGAAGCCTATCAAGCTTCCATCATCCACGCCAATCGGGAAGAAGAAGCGATTGAATGGAAAAACGAGCTTCAGGAGAAGTATCCGAACGTGGAATTCAATGTGAGTTACTTTGGTCCGGTCATCGGGACTCATTTAGGTGAAGGATCGATGGGGATGGGCTGGGCTCGGAAGATGAGTGAGTAGTGATCAAGATTCACGGTGTCAGGCACGATACGAACGTTTCGTGCCTGGCACCATTTTTTAATAGGAAGGATTTTCAACCTCCAATGTAGAATAAAACACTATCCAACAAAAGGAGTGATGCAGTTGCGTTTTGCTTTAATGAATCACAGGTTAATCCCTGAGCCTCTTTTAAAAGAACCACACCCCCTTCTCCAAAAAATCTCAGAATACACTTCTATTCCGCCACAACCAATCAATCCACCCTTTCCATTTTCATCAGAACTGCAATCCTATCTAAGTGGAAGGTCTTTATTAGTAGAAGAGTTTCCATTTTCAATTCATACCCTCCATGAGCATTATTTGAATGGCTATGTTTCTTATGAAAAGGGTGTGGACAAGGGTCAGTGTCATCGTTGTGGAAATAATAAACCTCATCTATTTGCAACCTTCAATTGTTCCAGATGCCACACCGGATGCACCTACTGCCGGAATTGCATCATGATGGGGAGGGTGTCTGAGTGCACGCCGCTCATAAGGTGGAATGGTCCCGAACCGGAGTCTCCACCGGTAACGTTCGAATGGTCCGGTACCCTTTCAGAGGCGCAAAAAGCAGCCTCGGAACAAATGATATCTGCCGTTCAAGCCAACAACGATCTCCTCGTCTGGGCTGTTTGTGGAGCCGGAAAGACCGAGGTTCTCTTTGAAGGAATATATGAAGCGCTGCAACAGAATAAACGAGTCTGCATTGCCGCACCCCGTACCGATGTCATCCTGGAACTGTCTCCCCGCCTCAAAAAAGTCTTTCCTCAAACAGGGATCACCACCCTGTACGGTGGCTCCGAGGAACGACATAGCTATGGTCAACTGGTTCTCTCTACTACCCATCAACTCTACAGGTACAAAGAAGCCTTCGATGTCATGATCATAGACGAAGTCGACGCGTTTCCCTATTCCTACGATTCCTCCCTGCAAGGGGCAGTAGAAAAAGCCCGGAAGCCCCAATCGTCCATCATTTACTTGACGGCAACCCCGGATCAGAAAACGCAACAGGAATGTGTCCGGGGAAAAAGAAACTTCATTGGAATACCGGCCCGTTTCCACCGGCATCCGATTCCCCTTCCCAAGTTTGTCTGGTGCGGACTCTGGAAAAAATCCCTGAAGAAAAATCGAATTCCCCCTGTACTGAAAAAATGGACCTTATTAAGGCTCCAGCAATCCAAACAAGCCCTGATTTTCTTCCCCACCGTCGACCTTATGGAAAAGGCCCTGCCTCTATTTCAAGACATGCATCCTCTCATAGAATCGGTTCATGCCGAAGATCCTAAACGAAAAGAAAAAGTAATGAGTATGAGACAGGGAGAAATTCCGATTTTACTTACGACTACCATTTTAGAACGTGGTGTAACAATCCCAAACATTGATGTAGCCGTCCTTGGAGCAGAAGAGAAGATTTTCACCGAAAGTGCACTCGTTCAAATCGCCGGCAGGGTGGGAAGGAGCGCTGACTACCCAACGGGGGATATCGTGTATTTTCATTATGGCCGCACAAGGGACATGATCAAGGCGCTTCTTCATATCGACAAAATGAATAAGGAAGCGGGGAAAAGGGGGTTGCTTCATGGTCACTGACTGTTTGAATTGTAGTACCCGAGTAGAAGAGGTGTGGTCATGGAGGGGATTATTCTACAGGGAAACCCAATTTCTGTGTCAGGAATGTGAGAGTCAGTTGGAGAAGATAGAAGGGGAGCGATGCAGGGGATGTTCCCGTTCAATGGAGGCATTGCCTTCCAATCTTGTAAAAGAAGAGATCTGCCTGGACTGCCACCGGTGGGAAATGGATCCGGGGTGGAAGGGAATTCTCCATAATAACGATTCATTGTATCACTATAATAATTTCCTAAAAGAATACTTGGCCAAATACAAATACCGGGGGGATTACGCGTTGTCCAAAGCCTTCTCGAATACTATTAAATCCTATCTCGCAAAAATAGAATATGACCATATCATCCCTATTCCCCTCAGCGATGAAAGATTTTATGAGAGAGGGTTCAATCAATCTACCGCTCTTCTGGAAGAATCAGAGGTCCGTCCCTCACATATCCTCACGCGTTTGCATTCTGAAAAGCAGTCGAAGAAGACGCGTGCTGAGCGTCTTCGGCAGGTGCAGGTTTTTCAGTTGGGGGAGTGTGATGTGAAAGGCAAATCGGTTCTGCTGTTTGATGATATTTATACGACGGGGACGACGTTGAGGCAGGCGGCGAAGTTACTGAAGGAAGCGGGGGCTGGCGAGGTTTCTTCACTGACTCTCGCGAGGGGTTAAACCAATCCCCCTTTCTGCCGATATAAAGGGTAAGAGAAGCTTCACCGGGAGGAAACCAATATGTCAGAAATCATCAACTGTCCACGCTGCAACGCGATTTTTATGCAAAATAAATTCCGTGATGTGTGTGACAAGTGTTATAGAGAAGGAGAAAATATGTATGAGACCGTCTACCAATTTTTGAAGAAGCGGGAGAATCGTGCCGCGACCATGGCAAGGGTCATTGAAATGACCGGAGTAGACGAGGAACTTCTATATAAATGGGTGAAAAAAGGCCGCATCCAGACGAGGCAATTTCCGAAGATGGGTTATCCCTGTGATAAGTGTGGGAAGATTATTGGGACGAGAAGGATATGTGAAGGGTGTTCGAGTGAACTGTTGAACGATTTAAAGCAGTTTGAAGCAGAACAGGACTGGAAGGTCAAAGTGAAAGAGTCAGGACAGAAGACATACTATACAATGAAAAATAGAGAGTGAAATCAGGATAAAATACCCACCGCGAATCATTAAACAATCTTGACTTTCATCCGATATAATGAATACAAACGAGAACGGGAAGGAAGTGAGGGAAGAAAATGAAAATCAATCCAATCCATAATCCGAAAGTGAATCCTTATCAGCGGAATGCGGAGAAAGTAAACCAGGTGAAGCAGGATAAAAAGCCGTTAGATAGAGTGGAAATTTCCTCCCAAGCGAAGAACCTGCAAGAGGTTTCCCATGTCACGAAAGAACGCGAGGCGAAAGTGGAAGCTCTAAAGCAGCAAGTTGAGAACGGGACGTATAACGTGGATTCAAAGGAATTAGCCAAGAACCTGATCAACTACTTTAAAAAATAATCCAAACACATGGACGTTGCCATGCTCAAGGACGAGCGTATAGCTAAATGAAATGTGGAGAGTGAATCGATCGTGCAAATCAACCCTGAACTGAAAGTCTCTTCCCATATCCCCTCTGATCACAGAACAGTGTTAAAAGAAGGGGATGTTTACCATGCGCTTGTCAAAGAAAGACTGCCCGGAAATGAAGCAGTACTTCAAATTAAAGGACAAGAAGTGAAAGTGAAATTTGAAGGGGAAGTCCCCCTGCAGAACCGAATTGCAGTTGTAGTCAATGATACGAAGGAATCCGTGATTGGCGTAAAGAGCATCCCACTACCCGCTGAACTGTTAAGAAAAGAAAAGATCGATACAAGCACACTTCTTCGCAACCTGCCAGCCAATGAACAGACCAAATCTGCCGTTAATCTTCTTCTACAAAAAGGAGTTCCGATCGATAAAGAAACACTTCAAGCCATAAAAGCATTTATGGATCTTCAAAATGGAACAGTCCAACAAAAGCTGGAAACCTTATCGATGATGGTAAAAAAAGATCTGAAGATGTCAGAAATTCAATTGAAGTCAGTTCACGAAGCGATGCACAGCAAGTCATTTGCTCAATCTCTTCAGTCCTTATTGAAAGACATCGACCCCGAGTTTGGTAAAGATCCTGCAAACCACCGAAGAACGGCAGAAGTGAAAAATCAAGCCCCCATCAGTGAAGCAAAATCCCAGCTTTTAAAAAAAGCAGCCTTTCAAAGAGTTCAGGAAGCCATTCTCCTGATAGAAAAAAATGTAAAGCATCAACCGGAAAAAGTACAAGCCCTACAAGCAATTAAAGCTGAATTAACTGAGACTGGTAAAGTCGAAGCTGCTGTACAAAAGATAAGGGATGCATTCCCCTCAGAAGTCAGACAAGTGCCGGGAGTGACGAGCAAGCTCAGCGACGCGGTCAAGCTTGTACAATCGATAAGAGTCATCGAGTCTACCCCAGGGCTTTCAGGTTCTGAAGGGGAGGTTCCAGAACCTTCTTCTAAACCTGCCCTTGAAACCATGCCGCCCAAAACGACAGTTGGGGTTCAATCACCTGATATCGAGAAACTTGGCCAGGTTTTATTGGAAGGCCAGACAAAGAATGAGATGAAAACGCAGTCTGTCTTATTAGACGCTGTAAGTAAAGCCGTTACATCAGTGAAAAAGGAAGCTGACTTTAGGCAGGTGCTGAAACAGATTTCAAGCCTATCGAGCGGAGAAGTGAGCTTAAGTCCTGAACATAAAAGAGTACTGGATGCATCTCTGAGCCATGCAGAAACACTCGAGGAGAGCGGGAAAGAGTTGAAAGCAAGGCAGGAGTTGCTACATTCTTTAACCCGGATTCATCAAGAAACCATGTCGAAAAATGAATCCAAGCCATCTGCCTCCTTTATCGGGGATACGTATCACATACAGGAAGAACTGCTTTCTTCGCTTCCGGTACAATCCAAAAACCTGATGGTGGAGCGCATATCAAAAAAGCTTTCCCAAGTCGCAATCGACTTTAAACATGTAAAGAACGACTTAACAAAAGGTTTGCATATGGTGGAACAACTTATCCAGCAGCACAAAAGCCGTGCTGTCGTTTCAGCCAAACCTTTATTGGAAGCCACCATCAAAAAGCTGGATCAGGCCATTCTCCGCAGTGACGTTATGCTTTATGCTGATATGAAAACGGAGAAAAAGCTTTTAACGGCAAGTACCCAGTTGGCTGAAGCCAAGAAATTATTAGCGAAAGGTGCCTATGCCGAAGCGAATAAAATCGTGTCTTCCATTAAATCAGATGTAGATAAACTGATTTTCAAGCCGTCGGATGTCCGGGTGAAACATTATGTTTCAGAAGAAATGAACAAGCTCGAACAGCTTCCTATGATCAAAAGGGGGGCACAGCAGATCGAGCATGCCATGCAAGCTTTAAAACAGGAGCCGACAGCCAGAAATTCATTTGAATATATGCGTACATTAGGTATAACGCATGATGCTGACCATGCCCACCATTTAGTGAGTCCCGATAAAACCAGGGAACCACTCCCTACCTCCTTGAAGGATATGTTGATGAAGCTTTCACATCATGAAGATGGTCAGACGGCTTCAAAGGCGGAGGGTCTTCTGTCCAATGTGACCGGTCAGCAGCTATTGAGTAAGAATGATTCAAACGGGCTGCAAAACCTAATGTTCACACTCCCTTTACTGCTTCAAGACAAACTTGAGAATATCAAAGTCTTTGTCAACTCGAAAAATGATCAGCAAAAAATCGATTGGGAAAATTGCAGTCTATACTTTTTATTCGAAACGAAGAAGCTGGGGGAAGTGGGCATCGCCCTTACATCTTCAGACCGAACTCTTTCCATCAAGGTCAAGAACGATATGGAAGGCTTTAAGGAGAGAATGGAGCCCATCTCTCTTTTGGCAAAAGAACGGCTGGAGAAGATTGGTTATATAATAGGTAAAATCCAATTTACTCCTCTCCATAAAAAAGAACATGCTCTAAGCGAATCTTTATCTGAACGAAAGCAACCCGCAATTACGGAGAAAGGATACGATTTTTCCATATGATGTCTTATTATAATCAAATCAAACGCCGGCAACTCAATGGTCCATCTGCAGCCGTCATTCGCTATGACGAGTCTGAAAAAGGCGGGCCATCCGTTGTGGCACAAGGGACCGGTCTATTGGCGACGCAAATCATCGAACTTGCCAAACAGCATAATATTCAAATGCAGGAAGACGAAGGTCTGGTGCAAAACTTACTGGATATTGATTTAGGAGACAATGTCCCTCCACAGCTGTACTCGGTCATTGCTGAAATTCTACTTTTAATTGAAGAAATGGAAATTAAAAACTAAAAGTATGTCGGTTCCTGCCGATATTTACTGTGGGGGGTCATACGGTGGATTTTATAACGAAAGAAATCATTTATCAAAAGTCATCACAAGAGATCACGGCACTTTTATATGAAGTTCTGATCGATACGACACATGAAGCAATCAAGGATATTCAGGGAAAACAATACATAGACGCAAACCTGAAATTGAAAAAAGCAAGTGACCTTCTCGAACGACTCGGAGTGGGATTAAATTACGAAGCAGGCATCATGGCAGATCAGTTGGATGCCCTTTATAACTATATGGCGGACCTTGTGATCAAAGCTAATATACATAAAGAGATCGCTTTACTCGAGGAAGTCGTCTCCATCACGGAAGAATTAGCAACAGCATGGCGGACGTCCATGAAAAATAAATCGCAGCAATCCAATAGACAGCTACTAAAAAAAGCGAGTGCCTATGAAAAAAACGTCATGGTATATGAGAACAACCTATGAAACCAGGAAACGGGGAACTGAATAATGAAAATCAATCATAATATCCAAGCATTGAATGCCTATCGCAATCTTGCTCAAAATATGAACAATACATCGAAAAGCTTAGAGAAATTATCTTCAGGAATGCGCATCAACCGAGCGGCAGACGACGCAGCCGGACTCGCCATCTCTGAGAAAATGCGTTCCCAGATCCGCGGACTGGACATGGCGGAACGAAATACGTTAGATGCCATTTCACTTATCCAAACAGGAGAAGGGGCGCTTAACCAGACTCATGAAATCCTGCAGCGAATGAGAGAGCTTTCCATCCAGGCAGCAAATGGGACCCTTGAAGAGCAAGACCGCACGGCTGTTCAAAATGAAATTGATCAACTTACTTTTGAAATTGACCGTATTGCTGATACGACTCAGTTTAATCAGAAGAAGTTGTTGAGTGGGTCTGAGAAGGGGAATGCTTTTGCTTATATTAATTCTGATCAAGTGAATTATGCTGGAAACGGGACTTGGAACGGGGTTGTGACGGCTCTGCCTAGTGAGCCGGCTAGTGTTGAGCTTCAGTTTTCTGAAAATATTGGTGGATTACTAGATTCTACTACTCCCTCTCAAATTGAAGGTAAGACGTTTATCATTAATAATAAAAAATATGAAGTAGTAACAAGCGGAGCACCTTCAGCTATCACATCAAACGGAAATATTGCAGTCAAAGTAAACTGGGCAGCCCCAAATAATGATGCTGCTAAAGTAACCAATGTAAATAATCTGATGAACAGCATCAAGACAGCTGTTGAACTAAATGACTCTACGTTTAAAGATCCAATTAGCGGTTCTATTAATTCAAACATTACCAATGCTGTCGATTCAACTGGAGGAGTTGAAGGTACGCCTTTCACAGGCACATTGACTCTTGCTTCATCTCAGAATATGTCGGTTGCAGATGGACAAAAAATCACAATGAATTTCTCAGGGTTCAATGCCATAAAGGCTGTTTCTCCAGAGACAGGTGTTACTGTTACCAACCTAGTCGGAAAAGACACATCAAGCTCGTCCAATTCAACTCAACTAACATTTGGCGGTGTACCAGCTGCGAATGACGCTGTTCCATATGCAGGGGACGAACTGAAAGTGGACGGATTAACTATCCGATTCTCTAATCAGCCGCAGCCAGCGTACGTTGACGGTAACATTGCAATAATCGATGTGAAAGATAAGAATCTATTTGAAGTAGTCGATAGCATTCAAAATGTGCTAACAAAAGCACAAAGCATTGTTGATGGATCAGTAAAAGCATTGAATAGTGTGGATTCCATTGCCAATACCTTAATCCTTTCAACAAACAAGACCGATGATGGCTTAACGAATGGCTTAGACATTCAATTGAAAGACATGAATTTCGAAGCAAACAAGAATAAAGATCTTGATTTAGACATGCAGATCGGTGCGAACTCTTCAGAGGTTCTTAAGTTGTCTTTAGGAGTGATGGATGCTGCCAAGCTTGGTCTGGCAAGATCTGCTGATGGAGCTTATCTTGGTACGGGCATTAACGCAGAAAAAGGAATCGACGTTTCCACCACGGAGGCGGCGAGATCAGCTATCACGCGTATCGACGAAGCCATCCGCATGGTGTCGGAAGAACGCAGTAAGCTTGGAGCGATCCAAAATCGCCTCGAACACACAACGGTTAACCTTCAAACAGCGAATGAAAACCTGACTTCAGCAGAATCTCGCATCAGGGATACTGATATGGCGAAGGAAATGACAGCCTTCACGAAGAATAATATCCTGAACCAGGCAGGACAAGCGATGCTTGCTCAAGCCAATCAGCTGCCACAGGGAATTTTGCAGCTGCTTAAATAATTCAATTCGGGGAGCGGGTCAAACATTGGCTCGTCCCTTTTTTATTCTCGGGAATTCCTCTATGATAAGAGTAATGAATAACCCAATTGAGGTGTAAAGCATGGACGTACAAAAGGTCGGGAAGATCGGTCTGAATCAAATAGAGAAGAAAAACCAGGTGGCAACAGAATCCATCTCTTTTTCGGAAGTAATGGGAAAGAAACGGGAAAATCTTCTCTATGAAAAATTCACAAAAATGGCGAAAGAGATCGAGGATCAGGGGAAAGTATTATCCGAGTCCAGAACAGTAGAAGACTTGAAGAGATATAAGAAGATGGTGAAATCATTTTTAGAAGAAGCCGTTCAAAATGGACTGCAGCTGGAAAACCAGAGGGGATTCAATCGACGCGGACGGACAAAGGTATATAAAATTGTCAAAGAAGTCGACGCCAAACTCATGCAATTGACCAATGAAGTGCTGAAAAAGGAAGAAAAAGGGCTCAATATCCTGAATCTTGTCGGTGAAGTGCAGGGACTATTAATCAATATTTATACTTAAAGATTTCATCCACCAGCCGATATAAGGAAGAGAACACAGAGGGAAGAAGGGTCAATGATGTCGAGTGAAACACAACTTCTTGAGTTGTTAAAAAAGATCATCAAACTTCAAAAGAGTCTTCATCAGCTCGCCATAAAGAAAACAGAGATGCTGAAGAGTAATGACATAGACGGCCTCGGTCAATTGATAAAAGATGAACTAAGTCATATCAAGGCGCTGGAAGCCTTACATAAAACAAGAGAGCAGCTACAAGCGGCCATCGGCAGGGAATATGATTGTCCCTTTAAAATCAATACGATGTCAGATCTTTTACGGGTAAACGGCATCGTCCATAAAGAATCGTTTGAAGAATTCAAGAACGAACTCGTCCACATTACTGAACAATTGAAAACTCGAAATATATTGAATCAGGAGCTTCTCAACCAATCGCTCCAATTTGTGAATCTGAATCTTGATCTGTTTTTCGGACAGCAGGATTCGGGAAACTATTCACCACTTCAATCAGAGGAAGAAGAGGCGGCTCGCCCCATCTTTCACTCAAAAGCATAGATCGTGAGGAGGATTTACCATGCGTTCGACCTTTATGGGGTTAGAAACGGCAAGACGCGGAATGTATACACAGCAGAGTGCGCTCCAGGTGACAGGGCATAATGTGGCAAACGCCAATACTCCCGGGTATACAAGGCAGCGAATCAATTTTGAACAAACGTCACCTTACCCATCCCCCTCCTTTAATAGACCACAGATCCCCGGTCAAGTAGGGACGGGTGTTGAAGCAGGATCTATTCAGCGGATAAGAGATTCATTCATGGACGTTCAATTCCGTGGAGAGAACAATAAGCTCGGATACTGGGAAACAAAAGCCAACTCACTCATGAAAATGGAAGAAATCATGAACGAACCGTCTGATTCAGGTCTGGCCAAGACCATGGATATGTTCTGGCAATCCCTTCAGGACTTAGCCGTGAACCCGAAAAATTCCGGTGCGCGCTCCGTCGTTCGTCAGCGGGGACTGGCTCTGGCAGAAACCTTTAATTATCTTTCCAATTCATTAACGACGATCCGGCAAGATCTGAACAACGAAATTCAGGTAACGGAAAAAGAAGTGAATTCCCTTTTAAAACAAATCCACAACGTGAACCAGCAGATCGGTGATGTGGAACCACACGGATTACTTCCAAATGATCTATATGATGAAAGAGATCGCTTGATTGATAGTCTATCAAACCTCGTCAATATCAATGTTACCTATCAATCTTCAGGGGGGAATGCTTCAAGCATCGCAGAGGGGAAGGCAGTCATTTCACTGGTGGACAGCAATCAGTCACCGCTTGCCAATCTTGTCACTGCGAAAGGCTATCAGGAGATGAAGGTCCACTTCACTCCTCCTGGCACAGATCCCTATGTGACCGGTGTTTCTGTCGGAGAGCGAAACCTCGACCTGAAAGAATTCGATTCGGATGGCAAACTGAAAGGGCTGATTGAATCATTCGGCTCACAGGATGAAAACGGAAAGGTAACCGGTGCCTATCCGGATATGCTTTCTGAACTGGATAACCTGGCCTATACGTTTGCCGTGGAATTCAATAAAATCCACTCAGACGGCATGAGTCCGAACGAAATCAATCATGTGAACGGGGATGGTGAAGTTGAACCCGTCAATCAAGAGATCCCATTCTTTGCCGATAAAGGATTCGGCGCACTAACAGATGACCATCGTGCAGGATTTGCCAGCCGCCTCGACCTTTCCGATGACATCAAAGCAAGCCTTGATAATATCGCGAATGCCGACGGAACAAACCCTGATGCAGCAGAGACGGGTGATTCCAGTGTCCTTCTGAAGCTTGCAGATGTGATCAACCAGGACTTTGATTACGGTCAGAACTCACAAATGGCGAGTTTCCGTAACTATTATGAAGTGCTCATCGGCGGAATGGCCGTTGATACACAAAACGCCGTCCGCTTAACGGATAATAGCGGGGTACTGCGTCAGGCAGTGGATGATCGAAGAATGTCCACAAGTGCCGTATCGCTGGATGAAGAAATGACCAACATGATTCAATTCCAGCATGCCTACAACGCTTCGGCAAGAATGATATCCCTGCAAGACGAATTACTCGATAAAATCATCAACGGTATGGGTACCGGTGGCAGATAGGATGGTGAAAGATAAATGCGCGTGACACAAAGTATGCTGGCTTCCAATTCTTTGAGGCACCTCAGCAAAAGCTATGAAAGAATGGGTGACTACCAGGATCAACTGGCGACAGGGAAGAAGATTTCCCGTCCGTCACAAGATCCCGTCGTTGCCATGAAAGGGATGTACTACCGCTCCAACTTAACGGAAAACGAACAGTATCAGCGGAACTTATCAGAAGCATATCTTTGGATGGATAACTCCGAAGCGGGACTCGAGCATGCCACGAGTGCCCTGCAGCGCGTTCGGGAGCTGGTCGTTCAAGGGAAGAATGACACGTATGATGAGCAGGACCGCCTTGCTATCTCTCAGGAAATCGAACAAATCAAACAGGATTTAGTCGAGGTCGCCAATACGAAAGTGGCCGGCCGTTATATCTTCAACGGAACGAGCGTCGATCAACCGCCTGTCGAAAAGGGAGATCCCCCAACCGTTTCAATCAATACAGAAGACTATATGGTGGAAGTGTCTGCCGGTTTGAAAATCAAGACGAATATTGATTCTGAGCAGGTATTCAGCCAGGAACTATTCACAGGATTAGAAAACATTAAGACAGGCTTCGGAGAAAACTACAACGCCGACGAAATGGATAACCTTCTAAAAGACCTGGATGAGAGAATTAATACCCTTCAAGCGGAGCGTTCCGAAATGGGAGCCCGTTACAACCGGTTGGAAATGATCGATAACCGTTTAGGAAAAACCGAGGTGATGGCCAACAAAATCGTTTCGGATAATGAAGACGCCGACATGGAACGGGTCATCACGGATCTGAAGAATCAGGAAAGCGTCCACCGTGCTGCACTGAGTGTAGGGGCGAGAATCATTCAGACGACATTGATGGACTTTTTAAGATAATAGATATAAAAGAAGGGACTGGACTTTTCATAGAGATCAGTCCTTTCTATATAAGTGAGGTGTGAACGATGCAAATTCCTCAAATCCAGATGCAATCGACCCCGGCTCAACTGGCGATTCAATCCACACCCGCCAGAATTGAAATCGAGCAGCCCCAGGCACAGATGGACCTAAGTCAGCCTGAAGCGGTCATGACCATGGAGAAAACCATGCCCCGGTTGACCATTGATCAAACCCAGGCCTGGGAAGACATGAATTTAAAAACTGCCATGAGAAGCATAGAAGAGGCGGCTGGGGCTGGATATGGAGCGTGGATGCAATACATGGCGTCGAGCTCACAGGACGGGGACGAACTGATGAGCATTGAACACGGGGGTGGGGCCATTGCCGCACAAGCCGACCGCAAAAGTCAGTCTCCCACGTATGAGTTCAACATCGGATATATCCCATCACCATTCAGTGTGAAAATCAACTACCAGCCCGGTGATGTAAGAATCAATGTGCAGCCGCAGTCTGTCCAAAACAACACACGAGCCCAGAAACCGATCATCCATTATCAGCCCGGCAATATTACATATAGTATGAAACAGCATAACCACCTTCAAATTGATAGTTAAAGGAATGTGAGCAATGACAATACTGACGAAATATCATGGAAATATAGATGTGAAAGAAGAAGAGATCCTTTTATTCGAACAAGGCGTACCGGGATTCCTGGAGGAGAAACAGTTCATCTTATTACCCCTGCCCGAAAACACTCTGTTCCACATTCTGCAATCGGTGAAAACCCCCGAATTGGGATTTGTTGTGACCGATCCGTTTATCTTTTTTAAGGACTATGATTTTACTCTGGAAGATTCGACGGTTGAGTTACTAGGGTCACCATCAGAAACCGAAATTAAAGTCCTATCCATCGTGACCGTCAAAGAACCATTACACGAGTCGACTGCCAATCTCCAGGCGCCAATCGTCATCAACCTGGCCGGCAATAAAGCGAAGCAACTGATCCTGAATGATCCCAACTACCAAACCAGGCACATGATCTTTGCTCAACCCGAGCATGCCGGGAAGAAAGGGTGAGAGTATGCTAGTCCTAACAAGAAAGACTGGAGAAGCAATACAAATCGGGGATGACATCGAAATCAGCGTAGTGTCAGTAAAAGGCGATCAAGTCAAGCTTGGCATCAATGCACCAAAGAACGTAGAAATCCATCGCAAGGAAATCTACCTTTCCATTCAACAAGAAAATGCAGAAGCCTCGAAAGGAATCGACAACCTATTTAACCTTCTGGGAAAAAAAGAATAATTTTTTGACCGAAACTATTAAAGCTAGGACATATTTACCGATATTAGAAGTGTGAGCAACAAGGGGAAGGGCGGCCGACCTTTTTGACTTGTTGCAAACTACTAAACTTTATAGTTCACATGGATGTGGGCTTACTTTCAAGGAGGAAATTTTGTAATGAGAATTAATCATAATATTGCGGCTTTGAATACTTATAATAAGTTAAGCAGTGCTTCTACAGCTCAAGGTAAATCAATGGAGAAATTGTCTTCAGGTCTTCGTATTAACCGTGCTGGTGATGATGCTGCAGGACTGGCGATTTCAGAAAAGATGCGTTCACAGGTCCGCGGTTTAGACCAAGCTTCCCGAAATGCCCAAGATGGTATTTCTTTGATTCAAACGGCTGAGGGAGCATTGAACGAAACACATGATATTCTTCAACGTATGCGTGAACTTTCGACTCAAGCTGCAAATGATACAAATACTACAGATGACCGTAAAGAAATTCAAAAAGAAATGAATCAACTTACATCAGAAGTTACTAGAATTGGTAATAATACTGAATTCAATACTCAAAAATTGATGGATGGATCAAAGTCCTCTGGATTATCATTGCAAATTGGTGCAAATCAATCGCAACAATTCACAGTAAAACTTCAGGACATGAGAGCTCAATCACTGGGTATATCTGGAACTACTGGTGGAGCTACAGCTGCTGGAGTAGGTCCAACTGTACCAGATGATGTTGTTGGAGCAACGTTTACAGCTGCAGTATCTGAAAATGAGTTAACCGATATTAATGCTACAGCCACACCAGAATATGCCTTAGATATTACGGATGCTACTAAAGCAAGTGCTGCTACCAAAGTATTAGACCAAGCAATTGCAAAAGTTTCAGGAGAACGTTCTAAGCTAGGTGCATATCAAAATCGTTTAGAGCACACTATTAATAACTTGGGTACATCTTCTGAGAATTTAACAGCAGCAGAATCTCGTGTTCGTGATGTTGATATGGCGAAAGAAATGATGAATCAAACTAAAAATTCAATTCTTTCCCAAGCTGCTCAAGCTATGTTGGCTCAAGCGAATCAACAACCACAAGGTGTGCTTCAATTACTTCGCTAATCATAAATTATTCTTAAAAGGAGCCTCATAGCCAATTATAATTTATTGGTGAAGTGGTTCCTTGTTTTTAATAAGTAGTCCACAAGGAAGTGGATAATTGATTTCAAGGAGGAAATTATTATGAGAATTAATCATAATATTGCAGCTTTAAATACTTATCGTCAACTAAATGGTGCTTCAAATGCACAGTCTAAATCAATGGAAAAATTATCTTCTGGTCTACGAATTAATCGTGCAGGAGATGATGCGGCAGGATTAGCGATATCTGAAAAAATGAGATCTCAAGTTCGTGGGCTCGATCAAGCTTCTCGTAACTCCCAAGACGGGATTTCTCTTATTCAAACAGCTGAAGGTGCATTGAATGAAACACATGATATTCTTCAGCGTATGCGTGAACTGGCTGTTCAAGCATCTAATGATACTAATACAACAGATGATCGTAAGGAAATACAAAAAGAGATCAATCAATTAACATCTGAGGTTAGTAGAATTGGGAATAATACTGAATTTAATACTCAAAAGCTATTAGATGGAAATAAATCAGGTATTAAGGTAGCTGCAGGTTCTACATTCAATTCACAAGCTACTGGAACGATTGCAGATTCTGGTATTAGTTTAACAGCTGCAGCTTCAGGAACATATGATGGGGCTGCAGGAAATATGAACATTGTAATTAGTGCTACTTCTGGTGCTAGTGTTGGTGCTGCGGTTTCTAGTAATACGTTGACTATTACTCTTGATTCAGATGATACGATGGACGAAAGCGCTATCTCTGCAGCTTTGCTTGCTGGGAGTTTAAATTCTGATTTCACTGTTTCAGGTACTGGTACTGTTACTGATGGACAAACAGGTGGCTTAGGTGGAGGTACTACAACCACATCAGGTAAAGATGGTGCAGCTTCACTTCAAATTGGAGCAAATCAAAGTCAACAATTTAGTGTGACTATTAATGATATGCGTTCAGCTGCTTTAGGAATTTCAGGTGAAGCAGGAAATAACGCTGGAGGAGTTGTTGGTGGCACTGTAGGAGCCACATTCACAGCTACCGGTTCCGAAAACGACTTAACAGATGTAACAATCTCAGGTGAACATGGTTTAGATGTATCAACAGCATCAAAAGCTTCAGCTGCTATTAAAGTTTTTGATCAAGCCATAAATACCGTTTCGGCTGAACGCTCTAGATTAGGTGCGTATCAAAATCGATTAGAACATACAATCAACAACTTAGGAACAGCTTCAGAAAATTTAACAGCTGCAGAGTCTCGTGTACGTGATGTTGACATGGCGAAAGAAATGATGAACCAAACGAAGAATTCTATTCTTTCTCAAGCTGCTCAAGCTATGCTTGCTCAAGCTAATCAACAACCTCAAGGGGTTTTACAACTTCTTCGTTAATATTTTTATGATTAAGGGACTCTAGAATATTCTAGGGTCTCTTTTTTTTAGCATTTCGTACTGGAAGCATAAATAGGTCAACAGACTAAAGTTCATTCCGGTAATGTGCTTTAAGAGGATAAGGTTTTGAATCTCCTTGCCAGAAATGACAATCTGGTATGACTTTCTCTAGTACTGATGAAAGGATTTGTATATGTCAAATATCTCTTTATTATAAAATGAATCTATTTTTAAAAGTTGTAGAACTGTTGAAAGAGTGGAAAGTTTATCGTTAATTTCAGAAGTGGGCGAAGATATGTTTATATTTGCAGGTAAATAAATAGAGCGCTTAGATGAAGTTTGACTACTTGATAAATCCATAGAAGAGATCGTTTTTCTTCTCATAGAGTGATGTAAATACAGTTGAATTAAATAAAGGAAATAGCGGATTTGGAATTGGTCGTATAGAATCAGCCTGTTTTGTTTATCCATTGCAAAATCCAAACTAAACTTTTCCCATAGGATATGACTTAGTCCCTTGTTTTCATAAGGCATGAAGCTGTCGGTAGATAGAATGATTTTTTGTGGTGTATTACTCTTCTTTCTTAAATGACCATCATCTTGATAACACCAAGCCAAAGCCAGAGGAGATAAGTGTTTGTAAATAGAGGAAGGACTTTCTTTCCATCTCTATACCATAGGTTTCTTAAATTCGTGATTTTAGGGTGAGTTTTTGATTGGACATAATAGCTTTCTGTGTATAGCAGTGGGTACATCATGCTTGGTCTTTTTTCGAGTACATAAATTGAAACCGGGCCTTCCTGCCATTTTGCTGTGTAATACACCCGTCCCCTAATAGTTTACCAGTCATTAAAGAAAGAAAAGTATTTTGAGTTTCCACAATAACCCCCCTGACAAAATGCGAATATGCGTTCTGTTTAATTCTAACATGTTAAAGAGGAATTTTCCCTTTCTAACTAAACTAACTTAAAAATCTTCCGATATAACCCATATAACCCACAGGAGGATCCCATAATGATTGATAAAGTGACAGGACATGTTTCACAATCATTTATTGAAACACAAAACATTACTAGCGACGCAGCAAAGATAAAAGTACAGGAACAAACATTTGAAGAAACTACACCCAAAGAACCTGTCACCCAAGAAAAACTCCAAAATGTCGTTCAGGGCATGAATGAATTTTTATCAGCTTCGAATACACACCTCAAATTTGAATTCCATGATAGATTGAAAGAATATTATGTGACGATTGTGGATGATGTCACGAAAGAAGTAGTGAGAGAGATACCGGCTAAACGAATGCTGGATATGTATGCGGCCATGACGGAGTTTGTCGGATTGATGGTCGATCAAAAGGTTTAGAGGAGTGAGAGATTTTGAGAATTGGCGGTTTAGCAAGTGGGATGGACATTGATTCCATCGTTGCCGACTTGATGAAAGCGGAACGGATCCCATTGGATAAATTAAAGGCAGAGAAGCAGACCCTTGAATGGAAACGTGATGATTATCGTTCGATGAACACACTGTTGTTGGATTTCCGTTCGGAGCTTACTCAGTATAAGCTGACTTCGAAATACAGGGCAAGACAAACAAGTTCATCCGATGAAACGAAAGTGACTGCGACTGCGACGAGCGGGGCTTCACAAGCATCCTATACGATCAATAACGTAACGAAGCTTGCCAGCGCAGCGAATCGTGTCAGTGGAAGCAGCGGGGCGAATGGTGAAAAGCTTTCAAGTGCCGGAACCAAGTTTGATCCGAAATCTGGTCTTTACAATCAAAGTTCGAAATTTGATAACAGTGCTGCTTTTACTTGGTCTGAAGGAGTGGTCGAAACCCAGACGATCAAGGCGGCAAGCGATACGACTACCTCCTCTATTAATTTCGCCGGGACCACGCTAAAAGATGTAGACAAGATGAGTGTGAAGGTGAACGGAAAATCCATGGAGGTAGTGACATCCCTGCCTGCAGAAGGGCTTGGAAGTAACCAGGTATTGGTTGATGCCGGCGGGGCGTTGACGTTTGGCGCTGCGGTGAAGAAAGACAGCTCAATCCAGGTAGATTACATAACAACAGATAAAACCCAAACCATTTCGACTACGGATGCTGTGAAAGATGTGCAGCTCGCTAAAGGCTCCATTCAAAATTTGACCTTAACGGTAAACGGCAAGGATTATACTCTGGGAGCAACGGATACAGATGGCAATACCGAGCTGAAGGCAGCAGACAGCTCCGTCATCGGAACCATTAATAAAGAAACAGGTAAAATCAGTTTCACCACTGAACAGGCTGCCGGGTCAGCTATCTCGGTGAATTATACACAAAACTATTCTACTTTTTCATTGACGACTCATGGGAAAGACGGACAAAAAAATGTGAACTTCCTTGTGCAGGGAAATGAATCATTGAATATAGTGATGAACAGGGTCAACTCTTCAGATGCCGGGGTTTCCATGTTCTATGACTCATTTTCTGATCGTGCCACGATGACCCGGACCGAAACGGGAAACTACAATACAAGTGGAGATGAAATAACGACCTCGGGTACGTTTCTTAACTCTTTATTAAAATTCGGGACGTCCACAGAAACGGGTGGAACGAATGTAGAATTTGAGATAAATGGTCTGAAAACAGAACGCTATTCCAACACGTTTGAAATGAACGGAGTCACATTCTCCATCAAGGATCTTTTTGACTCGTCCACCTCACCCAATGGCGTGACGACAACAATCTCAAATAATTCCACAGATGTATTTGATAACATCAAAGGCTTTGTGGATAAATACAATGAACTCATCGACAAAATCAGTAAAAAGACTTCCGAAGAATTCTATCGTTCATACGGTCCGCTAACGGATGAACAGCGGGAAAGCCTTTCTGATAAACAGCAGGAGCAGTGGGAAGAGAAGGCAAAGAATGGACTGTTAAAAAGAGATTCGATTCTCTCCGGTGTCCTGTCAGAAATGCGAACCGACTTTTACCAGCCGGTGGATAACGCAAGCGTAAATCCTTTATACAAACAGCTATCGAGTATCGGGATCACCACGACAAGCAACTACCTTGAAGGTGGGAAGCTCGTCATCAACGAAGCCGAGCTGAAGAAAGCGATCGAAGAGGATCCCCAATCGGTGGAGAACCTGTTCAGGGGTGGAAGTGATGCCACCAATGAGTCTCAGAAAGGAATCATCCACCGACTCTATGATTCTGTCAACGCTACGATGGACAAGCTGAAAGACAAAGCAGGCGGAGTGAACTCAACGAATCAGCAGTTTGCCCTGGGGCGCGAATTGAAAAACGTCGACAGCAGCATCGACCGCTTCGAAGACCGGATGAAACAAGTGGAAGACCGCTATTGGCGTCAATTTACCGCCATGGAAAAAGCGATCCAGCAAGCCAACCAACAATCAGCCTATCTCATGCAGCAGTTTAGCGGCATGTAAACATAAAGGAGTGTCAATATGGCCGTAAACAATCCATACCAAACGTATCAAAACAACTCAGTCACCACCGCATCTCCCGGCGAACTTACGTTAATGCTCTACAATGGATGTTTGAAATTTATCACACTCGCCAAAAAGGGAATCCAGAATCATGATATCGAAATGAAAAATGTGAACATCCAAAAAGCCCAGAACATCGTGAGCGAATTGATGGTCACCTTGAATATGGATATGGACGTATCCAAGAACATGATGTCACTCTATGACTTCATCAACCGCCGATTAATCGACGGAAATATCAAAAACGACGTGGAAGCCATCGAAGAAGCGGAAGGATTGATTATAGAATTCCGTGACACCTGGAAAGAGCTCATTCAGCTCAATCGTCAAAAACAGCACGCAGGTCAAGGTGGCAAAGCCTGATGTCTTCTGTTGAGCAATGCTATGAATTAACCAAACAGTTATATGTCCTGGTCGGCTCTTCTTCCAAAGTAGAAGATAGATTAATAGAAGAGGTGGACCAACTAATACTACAACGAGAGGGAATTCTCTCTTCCATCCAGCCCCCCTACACAGAGGCAGAACAGACGTTGGGTCGCCAAATCGTTCAGTGGAACACCGTCATAGATAAGAAACTTGCCATCCTGAGAGACGAAGTGAAGAAGGAAATGAACAGCATGAACAAAAAGAAAATAACGGCAAAAAAATATTCCAATCCTTATGAACATATGCAGACGGACGGGTATTTTTATGATCAAAAGAAATAAATTCCAGCCTCGATTATTTCGGGGCTTTTTTATTTTCCAAATAATCTCATGATATAATAATAGAAAAATACTGGAGGCAGTCCAGGGTGATAACTAGTCTACTATCATCGGACGAAGGTCAAATGACAAATCTGATTACCAATGAACTCATAAAACAAATCTCTCACCCACGTATGTGGATTTCCCTTGGAATAATCGTACTCATGGATTCCATTGCATCCTTCTTTGTATACATGCTCTTCGACGGTATCCAATTTTCATTCTGGGAATATATGCGGATCAGTTCGAACCTCCTTATGATCATTCAACTCTTCACTCTGATCATTGCCGGTGATATCGTTTCAAGTGAATTCTCGTCTGGCACCATTAAGCTATTGCTTATCCGACCTATTAACCGCGTGAAAATACTGCTTTCCAAATACATAACCGTGGTAGTCATCGCCACTGTTTTAACAGCCTCTCATTTCTTGTTTTCCGCCGTGCTCGGTTCTCTGTGGTTTTATGATAGTTTCTTTGATTTGAACGAGAACTTTTTTATTGTGGCAGGAGCTTACGTGTTGAGATTCATAGAAATGATGGTGATTTGTTCCTTCGCTTTTACCTTCTCGGTAGTGACGAGGAGCAGTTCGTTTGCGATTGGTTCTACGATCTTTCTGACCTTTTCTGCAGGGACATTTTTGGTTTTGATGAACGAGCTTGGTATGGAGTGGGGGAGGTATCTGCTGTTTGCGAATACTGATTTGCAGCAATATTTCTTCGGGACTCCACCGTTTGAAGGAATGACGTTTTGGTTTTCGGTTGGGGTGATTGTGATGTATTTGGTTGGGCTTGGTGGATTGTGTTGGTGGAGTTTTGGGGAGAGGGATGTGGATGTTTAATAGCTGATCCAACCTTAACCCCTCTCCAAAATCCCTTCACATTTTCGCCCCATACCATTCACAAATCCTCCAAATTCCCAACGTTTAATCCAACAAAAAAGTGAGAAAATAATACTATAAAGAGTGAAAGGTGCTCTCTACATATCAACAAAACCACCTCACTCTTAAACATTCTCCAACCCCCTACACACCCACACTTTCGACACCACCTTACAAACTTCACGAAAAATTGACAAAAAATTTAGAAAGTTTAAGAAGGATTAATGAAGGGAATGGAGAATATATAAACATAGCTTTATTTTTAAAAGGAGGAGTTTACATGTTGAACTACAACATTCGAGGCGAGAACATTGAGGTAACTCCAGCGATTCGCGAACACGTGGAGAAAAAGATTGGTAAGTTAGACCGTTACTTTAATGAAACTCCTGATGCAAATGTACATGTTAATTTAAAAGTGTATCCTGATAAAAATACGAAAACTGAAGTGACTATTCCAATGCCGCAATTAGTTCTACGTGCAGAGGAACGCAACGCAGATATGTATGCGGCTATTGATCTGATAGTAGATAAATTGGAGCGTCAAATTCGCAAACATAAGACCAGAGTGAACCGTAAGATGCGTGAAAAGGGTAGCCCGAAGGAGTTCTTCGCTGCTCAGGAAGATTTGAATCATGTTTCTCCTAACGGCGCAGCTGCCGTTGAACTGGAGGAAGAGGACGATACGGAAGTAGTAAGAACAAAGCAGTTCAATCTGAAGCCGATGGACAGTGAAGAAGCGATCCTGCAGATGAATATGCTGGGTCACACATTCTTCATCTTCACGGACGCAGAGACGAATGCAACGAACATTGTGTACAAGCGTCGTGATGGTAAGTACGGTTTGATTGAAACAAATTAATCTGAATAAGCTTAAAACCTGTAGTCTCCTGGACTGCAGGTTTTTTTGTAAGAAGAAGGATTTATACCACTTTTTGTCGAATCTTGATATATAAAATATGGGTTTTTGTATTAAATAGACGCTTTAATCTAAAGGAGGACTTCACCATGACATATTCCATTGTAGGTTTTGACCCGGATGAAAAGGAATGGGGGATTGCGGTCCAATCCAAGTTCCTCGGTGTTGGTTCGGTTGTGCCGTTTGCGAAAGCGGGAGTCGGCGCAGTTGCGACTCAGTCTTACGCAAATACTTCTTACGGCCCACATGCGCTTCAACTGATGGAGGAAGGCAAGACGGCGGAAGAGGCACTTGATATCATCACAAAGGATGACCCGGAGCGACCATTGCGCCAGGTGGGGTTGATCGATGCTTGTGGCAACCCGGCCACTTTTACCGGGGAAGGGTGCTATGACTGGGCTGGTGGGCAGACTGGAAAGCATTTTGCAGCTCAGGGGAATATTTTAGTAGATGAGCAAACCGTGAAGGCGATGGCGGATACCTTTGAGTCCACCACTGGGTCTTTGGCTGAAAGGCTTCTCCACGCCCTCGATGCCGGTCAGGAAGCAGGCGGTGATTCCCGTGGCATGCAGTCCGCTGCTCTATTAGTCGTAAAGGAGAACGGTGGATACGGTGGGTTCAACGATCGCTATATTGACCTCAGGGTGGATGATCACGCCTCTCCTATCCAAGAACTGAAGAGAATCTATCAACTACATCAGCTGTACTTCAAAGAATCAGACGCCGGCAGGGTGGTACTCCTTGAAGGTGAGATTTACGATGAAGTGGAACGTGAACTCACCCGTCTTGGCTATGCGAAAGAAAAGCAGTCCCTCTATCAAAATTTGAAAGACTATCTCCACACGGAAAACTTTGAAATGCGTGAGCAGGATGAGAATTATATCGATTTGGATGTCTTGGATTATATAAAAAATCAAGGAAGATAATTGTAAAAAGAACCAGTCGGAAAGTGATTGGTTCTTTTTTCTTATTTTAAAACAGTTTAATGCTTGCCAGAAATGTTATATAATGAACCTTTGTGTACGGGACTCAGAGAAGTTGGAGGTAAATACAAACATGAGTACAGTCGGAAGAAATGAACCATGCCCATGTGGCAGTGGAAAGAAATATAAGAAATGCTGTGAAAACGTTGTGAATATAGAAACGCTGGTGAGTCAGGAACTGGATGTGCTGCAGGCGCAGCTGTATGACTTCATCGCTACGGCACAGTCTGCCGAGATGGAAGAATCCTACCATCACTATCTGTCCAAGATGGATTTGATGCAGGCAGATCCCGATATATATGAAATGGCATTTGTCAGCTGGTACGGTGCGACTCAGAAGGATGCTGAAGGTGTTCGTTTGATCGAACGATTTGTGGATAAGCAGCTAAGTACAGTGACTCGACCACAGACAGCTGAGGTATTGGAATCGTGGAAGAATGTACGTGTGACAGCGGGTACGGTAGAGAAGCTTGATGACAATACATTGAGTGTCGGGGAAGCGATCACGGGAGATACGCTTATCGTGACGGAAAAATTCGGTAAGCTTGAAGAGAATAGCTTCTTCCTGGGATTACTATTGCCGAACGGGGAGAAATATCTTCCGTTTGCTCAATACTTCATTTATCCTGCGATTGAAAAAGCAGCGATGGAGTTAGTGAAAATCCGTTTCGAACAGGGTGAGTTTGAAACTCTCCATGATTACTTATCAGGTCAGTACCTGGAAATCGCGGATGTCGGATTCGTCCTTTATAGTGCGGAGAAGAAGAAGGCTGGAAAAGCAGCGGCAACGGGTAAAGCGTCTAGTGAATCTGATGTAGCGAATGATTCTGATGAGGATTCTGCAGACTCCATTGAAGGCGTCGAAATCTGGAAGACGCCGGAATACAATGAAGCGATCACCTCACTTCAAACCTTCCTGGCTGAAAAAGGGGAAGATAAGAAGGAAGGCGAACTGCTCGTAGCCGTATTGGAAAAATATTTCTACACAGAACGCCCAACAATCCGCAACCCGAAAATCTACTCGGGGGCAATGGTCGACATGGCGAAAAACATCGACGAAATCAGTATCCGCCACGTTCAAAAGGAACTTGCCGAATACTTCGATGTCTCTGCCAACAGCATCTCAAGACGAAGCAAGCAAATCTGGGAAAGCTACCAGGACACCGTCTACGAACTGCTGAAAGCAACAAACGCCTAAACCAAACTCAATACACATCCTACAAAAGTCGTCTGATAAAGGCGGCTTTTTTTGAGGGACGGACCTCCCAAATCATGACCATTGAGAATGGAAAGCTTGATATAATAGCATTCATTTCTTCAAAAGACTGAAAAAGGGAGGTCCGTCCCTCAAAGCCTTAAGTTGTAACCGATATGGGATAGTGGTAAGATTGATAGGGAAAATATCGTGTTTGCGTGGGAGGATAATTGGTTTTAGTAGCGAATTTTAAGTAGAGTGATGTGAAGTGATTCTCCTTATTTTTTACAGGGGATTCACATAATTCTCATGGGAATCTCATTTACTTTCGTTATACTTGTGACGTTTGGCTCTCATTCCAACACAGATAAAGGAGCGTTTATACATGCTTGGTCTATTAAATAAAGTGTTCGATGCGAATAAAAGAGAATTAAAGAGGCTGGAGAAGCTGGCCGATCAAATAGAAGAATTAGGTCCCGATATGGAGCGTTTGACGGATGATGAAATCCGTGAAAGAACGGAGCGTTTTAAAGAGCGCTATCAGAAGGGTGAAGACCTCGAAGACATGCTCGTAGAAGCCTTTGCTGTCGTACGCGAAGCAGCACGCCGCGTATTGGGTCTATACCCGTACCGCGTCCAGCTCATGGGTGGTATCTCCCTTCACGGCGGGAACATCTCCGAGATGAAAACCGGTGAAGGTAAAACCCTGACGGCGACGATGCCTGTTTACTTGAATGCCATCACGGGAAAAGGCGTTCACGTTATCACGGTCAATGATTACCTGGCCAGCCGTGATGCCGAGGAAATGGGGAAACTCTACAATTTCTTAGGACTGACTGTAGGGCTCAATCTCAACTCTATGTCTAAGGATGAAAAACGCGAAGCTTATAGCGCGGACATCACATACGGTACGAATAACGAATTCGGATTCGATTACCTTCGTGACAATATGGTCCTGTACAAAGATCAAATGGTTCAGCGCAGCCTTCATTTCGCCGTCATCGATGAGGTCGACTCCATCTTGATTGATGAAGCGCGTACTCCTTTGATCATTTCAGGTAACGCCCAGCGCACGCCTCAGCTTTATATCCAGGCGAATGCGGTCGTACGTACACTGAAAAAAGAAGAAGATTACACATATGATGAAAAAACAAAGGGTGTTCAATTAACGGAAGACGGAATCAGCAAGGTGGAAAGAGCCTTCCATATTGATAACCTGTTCGATATTTCACACGTAACCCTTAACCACCACATCAATCAGGCGTTAAAAGCCCATGTAAGTATGCACCGTGATGTGGATTATGTGGTCCAGGAAGGCGAAATCGTCATCGTTGACTCCTTTACGGGACGCTTGATGAAGGGACGTCGTTACAGTGATGGACTTCACCAATCAATCGAAGCAAAAGAAGGTCTTGAAATTCAAAACGAAAGCATGACCATGGCAACGATCACTTTCCAGAACTACTTCCGTATGTACGAAAAGCTGTCCGGTATGACGGGTACAGCGAAGACGGAAGAAGAAGAGTTCCGTAATATCTACAATATGAACGTTATTGTTATCCCGACGAACAGACCGATCGTCCGTGATGACCGCGCCGATTTAATTTACGCGTCCATCGAAGGGAAGTTCAACGCCGTAGTAGAAGACATTAAAGAACGAAATGATAAAGGACAGCCTGTACTGGTCGGTACGGTTGCCGTTGAAACGTCAGAATTGATTTCTAAGCTCCTCACGAAAAAAGGCGTACGCCATAACGTGTTGAATGCGAAAAACCATGGCCGTGAAGCGGAAATCATTTTAGAAGCGGGTCAGCCTGGTGCCGTTACGATCGCGACGAACATGGCCGGTCGTGGGACGGATATCAAACTTGGCGAAGGAGTCATCGATCTTGGCGGTCTTTCCGTCATCGGTACGGAGCGTCACGAATCAAGACGTATCGATAATCAGCTTCGTGGACGTTCCGGACGTCAGGGAGATCCCGGCGTGACTCAATTCTATCTTTCAATGGAAGATGAATTGATGAGAAGATTCGGCTCTGACAATATGAAGAGCATGATGGAACGCCTTGGAATGGATGATTCCCAGCCGATCCAAAGTAAAATGGTCAGCCGAGCTGTAGAATCAGCGCAAAAACGAGTGGAAGGTAACAACTTCGACGCTCGTAAGCAGCTTCTTCAATATGATGATGTACTGCGCCAACAGCGTGAAATCATCTACAAACAGCGTAATGAAGTCATTGACTCTGAAAACCTTCGAGACATCGTTGAAGGCATGATCAAATCAGTCATTGAACGCCAAGTGGCGGCTCATACGGCAGAAGAAGAGATGGAAAATTGGAATCTTCAAGGCATTGTTGATTACGTCAACGCCAACCTTCTACCGGAAAATGACGTGACGGTCGACGACCTTCGTGGAAAAGAAGCCGATGAAATGATGGCTCTCATCTTTGAAGACGTACAGCACCGTTACAATGAAAAAGAAGAGCAGCTGACACCGGAGCAGATGCGTGAGTTTGAAAAGGTCATCCTGCTTCGCGCCGTTGATACAAAATGGATTGATCACATCGATGCCATGGATCAACTTCGTCAGGGTATCCACCTCCGTGCATACGGACAAAACGATCCACTGCGTGAATACCAGCATGAAGGCTTCGCCATGTTCGAAAGCATGGTACTCGCCATCGAAGAAGACGTGGCAAAATACGTCATGAAAGCGGAAATTCGCAACAACCTGGAACGCCAGGAAGTGGCCAAAGGCCAAGCGGTCAACCCGAAAGAAGACGGAGCAAAAGCCAAAAAACAACCAGTCCGCAAACAAGCAGACGTCGGACGCAACGACCCATGCCCATGCGGAAGCGGCAAAAAATACAAACACTGCCACGGCATAACAGGATAACGAAAAGAAATCAGATGATACCTGGGACTAATTTTGCTAAAATAAGTCCCAGGTACTTTTCCGTTTTTATGATTAAGATGGAGTAACTGGCACTATTAGTGCTTTATTGGATGGATTTTAAAAGCAATGTTGATTGAAGCGGAAGGTGCTCGACTCCTGCGGGAAACGCGTGGAAGTTGAGACCCCGCAGGGCCTTAGCCCGAGGAGGCTCAACCCACGCCCCGCGGAAAGCGAGCACCTGCAGCGGAAATCAACCACCACTATCTAATACAAACTCCAAAATGACTTTTACAAAACAACAACCCAAATAACTATAGAGGTGACCACACATGGAACTATCAGAAATCAGAGCAGAGTTAGAAAAATCAGCTAAGACATTAGCGGACTTCAGGGGGTCTCTTTGACTTAGAAAACAAAGAGGCCAGAATCCAGGAACTTGACGAAATCATGGTCCAACCCGATTTCTGGGATGACCAGCAAACCGCACAGGGACTAATCAATGAAGGAAACGGCTTGAAGGAACTTGTCAATGAATACAAATCATTGCTTGAATCCCAGGAAAACCTTGAATTGACCCTTGAGCTGGTCAAAGAAGAACCAGACGAAGAACTGCAAAAGGATATGGAAGAAGAGCTTGCTGACTTGGTCAAACGTTTAAATGACTACGAGCTACAGCTTCTTCTAAGCGAAGAACATGATAAAAACAACGCGATCCTTGAACTGCATCCCGGTGCAGGTGGAACCGAGTCCCAGGATTGGGGTTCCATGCTTCTCCGCATGTACACACGTTGGGGTGAGAAACGCGGATTCAAGGTGGAAACCCTTGATTACCTGCCTGGTGATGAAGCGGGGATCAAGAGTGTAACGTTAGCGATCAAGGGCCACAACGCATACGGCTACCTGAAAGCTGAAAAAGGCGTGCACCGTCTTGTTCGTATTTCACCGTTCGATTCGTCGGGCCGTCGTCACACATCCTTCGTTTCGTGTGAAGTCATGCCGGAGTTTAATGAAGAAATCGAAATCGACATCCGTACGGAAGATCTGAAAATTGATACGTACCGTGCAAGCGGAGCCGGCGGTCAGCATATCAATACCACCGATTCAGCCGTCCGTATCACTCACTTACCGACCAATGTAGTTGTAACTTGTCAATCGGAGCGTTCTCAAATCAAGAACCGTGAGTCTGCGATGAAAATGCTGAAAGCGAAGCTTTATCAGAAGCGCATCGAAGAGCAGGAGCAGGAACTTGCTGAAATCCGCGGGGAGCAAAAGGAAATCGGATGGGGAAGCCAAATCCGTTCCTACGTCTTCCACCCATACTCCATGGTCAAGGACCACAGAACCAACACAGAATCAGGAAACGTACAAGGCGTCATGGACGGTGACATCGACCCATTCATCAACGCTTACCTGCGATCCAAAATAAAGTAATACACGAAACTGCCCCGCCCAACTTCTGGCGAGGGCAGTTTTTTAAATATGTTTGAGGGACGGACCTCTAATTAGCACAATGAAGCAACTGTTTCCCACCCAGCCAAGGTCCGTCCCTCCAACCTCACCTCATTAATGCTTTAACACGTTATTGAACTGTTATTTACACCTTTATGCGCCCATGCTATACTCTCAAAGGTTGATACAGAGGGATTCAAGGGATGTATCAACTTTACTATCATCGTCCTCATCATGGATTTATAAAAATAGAAGTGCTGCTTTTTTGGATGCATATGTATACACTCCTTCACAAATAACACGTGCCTTTTAAAGGTTCGTCCCTCGAGGAGTGGCTGCATCAAAGGAAGGTTTTGTACTCATACTATTAATACATAGGTTAAAGGAGTCGTACTGGATGGGTTTGAAGGAAAGGCGTCGTGAGCAGGTATTTAATCCACGGAAAGAGAAATTGTTAGAGTATTTGTTTGTTGTGTTTGGGTCAACGATTGTGGCCATTGCATTTAATGTGTTCTTACTTCCGAATGAAGTAGCTTCCGGAGGGGTGAGCGGGATATCGACGATTTTGAATGGATTGTTTGACTGGAAGCCCGCATATGTTCAGTGGGCATTCAATATACCATTATTCATCGCCGGGCTGATCTTCCTGGGTCTTCAATTCGGAGTCAAGACAGCGATCGGTACGGTGTTTTTACCGCTAGTTGTATTTTTGACCGAAGACTGGAAACCCTGGACGGAAGATCCCCTGCTTGGAGCCCTTTTTGGAGGGATAGGGGTAGGACTTGGGTTAGGAATCGTCTTTCGTGGAAGAGCTTCTACAGGAGGGACGGACCTTGCCGCTCAGATCGTCAACAAATTCACCGGCCTTTCACTCGGAACTTGTGTGGCGATGATTGACGGGATGATCGTCCTGTCTGCCGCCATCGTCTATGATATCGAACGTGGATTATATGCCCTGATCGGGTTGTACGTAACAAGTAAAACCATCGATCTCGTCCAGGTTGGTATAAGCAGATCCAAAATGGCGCTGATCATTACCAATCGCCAGGAAGAAGTTCGTGAAGGAATTTTGAATAAAATCGACCGTGGAGTGACAAAACTATCAGCATACGGTGGTTACACGGATGACGAGCGCCCGATCCTCATGTGTGTCGTGGACCAGACAGAATTCACAAAACTGAAACAACTGGTCAAAACCATTGACCCTTCAGCCTTCGTCGTCACAATGGACGCCTCAGAAGTACTGGGGGAAGGTTTCAAACGGGTTTAAACTTGGTATAATTATGTAAGAGAGGGACGGACCTGACAACCGATCCGTGACTCTGAAATAAGTTTCCTAGGGGGATGAAAATGAAGAAAAAGCTGCTAGGTGTTCTTTTTGGCGCTTCATTGGTACTTGCAGCCTGCGGTGGTAACGGCGGCGACAGTACAGAAACAAGCTCCGGTGGAATGGATCCTGAAAAAATCGTAAATAACAAGTGCTCCAGCTGTCATGGTGGGAACCTTGAAGGTGGAATGGGGCCGGCCCTTAAAAACATCGGGGCAGAACTAAGCAAAGATCAAATCCTTGAAACCATCAAAAATGGTAAAGGACAAATGCCTCCTGGACTCATCAAAGGTGATGAAGCAGAAGCGGTGGCAGAATGGTTATCAAATAAGAAGTAAAAGCGAGAGAAGGATCCAATGGATTCTTCTTTATTTAGTTATTTACCATAAATATTCAAAACATGTTCCGTATTTTTTGGCAAAACCGTCCTCATATTAAATATCCACAGATTTTTCTCAATTCTTCTTTAAATCTTTGTTACAGAACTTTTTCGCATGAAATCCCTTAATTGTTATTCCTTCTTATAGCTAGAATCATAACCTAGTAACTTAATCTGATCACCATCAACTTAGCGTTTATCATGGTGGGACCTCTAGATGTAAGTATGTGGTATTAGTACCAGTTAATAGGTATAAATGACTATAAAATAGTCTGTGTATAGGCGAAATCAACAACAAAACAGGTAATAATTTCACATTTTTAGCGGTTCTGAAATGTAAATGTAATAATTTTTTTCCTTAACTTACTATAAAGAGATGTTATAATAATTTTCGGAAGCGTAATTCGAGGTTTTTCACCAATTTTTTTCTAATGGTGATAAAGACGACTTTGGTTACGTGCCGTGTACATATGTCGATAACAGCCAAGAGGGTAACTACATAATACAAATTAGGTGATTTGAAAATGATAGAAATGAAAGACGTCTACAAGCAGTACAGCAATGGTGTCATGGCTGCCAATGGCTTTAACGTCCACATCAAGCAAGGTGAGTTTGTGTATGTGGTGGGGCCGAGTGGTGCCGGGAAGTCTACTTTTATTAAAATGATGTACCGCGAAGAACGTCCTTCCAAAGGAGATATCGTTGTAAATGGTATCAATCTCGCAAAACTGAAAAATAGTAGAGTCCCATACTTAAGAAGAAACGTGGGGGTTGTATTCCAAGATTTCAAGCTGCTACCATCGCTGACAATCTATGAAAACATTGCCTTCGCACTTGAAGTTATAGAAGAACATCCAAAGCAGATCAAGAAAAGAGTCATGGAAGTACTGGACCTGGTAGGGTTAAAACATAAAGCAAGAATGCTACCGAATGAGCTTTCCGGTGGGGAACAGCAACGTGTATCGATTGCTCGATCCATTGTGAATACTCCTAAGCTTGTAATTGCGGATGAACCTACAGGAAACCTCGATCCCGAAACGTCTTGGGATATCATGAACATATTTGAAGAAATCAGCAACCGTGGAACCACGGTGATCATGGCTACACATAACCGGGAAATCGTAAATACAATCAAGCATCGGGTAATCGCCATTGAAAATGGCCGCATTGTCCGGGACGAACAGCGAGGTGATTACGGTTATGAAAGCTAGAACGTATGGCCGTCACTTTAGAGAAAGCTTCAAGAGCATTGGACGTAACGGCTGGATGACATTCGCATCAGTGAGTGCCGTTACCGTAACATTACTGCTTGTTGGTGTATTCATCGTCTTGATGCTAAACATGAACAAAGTAGCAACCGATATTGAGAAAGACGTTGAAGTACGCGTATTACTCGAAATTGGGACTGAAAAATCCCAGACTGAACAAATAGAAAAGAAAATACAAAATATAAGTGGTGTGGAATCAGTTGAGTATTCTTCCAAAGAAGAAGAACTTCAGAACCTGGTCAAGGATCTGGGAGACGATTTCAGATTATTTGAACAAGATAACCCATTATATGATGTGTTTATCGTAAAAGCAGACAATCCAAGGGACACCGGTAAAATCGCGGGTCAAATCAGCAAGTTCGAAGGTGTCAATGAAGCCCTTTACGGAGAAGCGAAGATTGAAAAATTATTTAATGTACTGGAAATGAGTCGGAATGTTGGACTTGTGTTGATCATCGGTCTGTTGTTCACGGCGATGTTCCTCATTTCTAATACAATCAAAATCACCATTGTCGCAAGAAGAAGGGAAATCGAGATAATGAAACTCGTGGGTGCAACCAACTGGTTTGTACGCTGGCCATTCATATTAGAAGGTTTATGGCTTGGAATTTTAGGTTCTATTATCCCGATCGCTCTTGTCTCAACAGGTTACTACTATGCCTATGGATTTATTAAACCAAAACTACAAAACAATTTTATTCAGATATTAGATTTTACCCCCTTTATCTATCAAGTAAACGGATTAATTCTATTAATGGGTTGCCTGATCGGAGCTTGGGGAAGCTTTATGTCTGTTCGTAAGTTCTTAAAAGTGTAAAATTTGATAGGTTGATAGAAGCTGAAAGGAGCATGCCGCTTGAACAGGAAGTATTTCATCTCATTATCTATTGCAGCAGCATTAACAATCGGAAGTCTACCAACGTTAGCAACCACTGCTAGCGCTAACTCCTCCGTGGAGGACTTAAAGAAACAGCAGGACGACGTTTCATCTAAAAAAGAAGAGGTCAATGGAAAGATTAGTGAAAAAAATTCTCAAATTGACCAAACCATTAGTAAACAAAAAGACATTGAAGCACAGATTGCCGAAATCAGTACAAAATTAAAAGATACAGAAACGAAGATAGCAGAAAAAACAAAAGAAATTGATGAAACGACGGCAAAAATAAATAAGCTTAAAGCGGATATTGAAGAGTTAAAGAGGAAGATTGCAGAGCGTAATGAACTTTTGAAAGAACGCGCTCGCGCTATTCAGGAAAAAGGCGGCTCTGCCAATTATCTTGACGTACTTCTAGGAGCGGAAAGCTTCGGGGACTTCATCAACCGTGTTACAGCAGTAAACACAATCGTAAGTGCAGACAAAAAGATCATGGACGAACAGAAGCGCGACCAGGATGAATTAGAGAAAAAGCAGGCGGAAGTAGAGAAAGAACTTGCTGACCTGGAAGCTTCCAAAGCAAATCTTGAATCCTTGAAAAAAGACCTTGATAGCCAAAAGGCTAAAAAAGCTGAACTATTCAAGCAGCTTGAAGCTCAACAGGCTTCATTAAAAGTAGAAAAAGCCGATCTTGAGAAAGAGTCGGATGAACTTTCTAAAATGGAGCACCAGCTTGAAGGTGAAATCCAGGCTGAACAAGCACGCTTGGCAGAGTTAGCCCGTCAGCGTGAAATCGAACGTAAGCGCCAGGCGGAAGCTGAAGCAGCGAAGCGTGCAGCAGCACAACAGCAGGCGACAGCAAGCAGCCGCGGCGGTTCTTCTTCAGCTCCGGCAGCGACTCCTGCAGCAGTAGCTCCAAGCGAACCCGTTAGTGCAGGGGCATGGACAGCACCAGCACGTGGAACAATCACAACCAATTTTGGTTGGGATGTCTTAAATGGTAAGCGACGTTTCCATTACGGTACAGACATTGCAGCACGAGGAAGTGTTCCAATCTCTGCAGCGGCAGATGGCTATGTCATTAAGAGTCACTACAGCTCAAGCTACGGTAACGTAGTGTACATCACGCACTCCATCAACGGTCAAATGTTTACAACTGTATATGCTCACATGTCTTCTTCACTAGTAAGCACTGGACAAGCAGTGAACAAAGGCGACCAAATCGGTTACATGGGTAACACAGGTTACTCTTTCGGACAGCATTTACACTTTGAACTTTACAGAGGTTCATGGAGTGCATCGCATTCAAATGCTGTAAACCCACGTCAATATATTAATTTTTAATAAACTAGTCCCCGCTTCAATGAAGGCGGGGACTTTATTAATTATTTTAGTAGATGAACTGTTCTTGTAATGATATTGGATCTGTTTTATGTTACGGAATAGTGTTTTCATCACTTCTTTTTTCTAGTATAATGACTATTATACTCAAGTGAATTTTCGAAAAAGGCAAACTAATTGAAAGATTAGGACGCAAAACCACGGATCTTCTATTTTTAAAAATAATGACCGCCGGGTTACCGAAAACAATGAATACTAATCGAACGTAAATCTAGTACTCATTTAAGCCTGCCTTTTTGGTGGGCATTTTTTGATTGGATGTTCGTTTCAGTGTGAGTTGAATCTGCTATAAGGGTGATGAAGTTGGAATTAAGTGATATAAAAAGGCAGCTGCGAAGCTTTTGCCGAAGAAACCGCACAGCGCTAAAATATACATACGTAAAAAATTATACTGCAGAAGATATTAGTGATATGTTGATAGACCGGATAGGAGCTGAAGAAGTCGAGAGGATATTATTAGATATTGAAATCATCAATGAACGCGGTGGAGATACCGTCAAATACTTCATGCTCATCCTGGAAGGGTTGAGAGCAGCCTAAGATTTAGATTCCTTCACAGGGGGAACATATTTATCAAGTCGTATGTGAAAGGATCCTTCAGAGAAGAATCCTTTTTTGCAGGAAAGACAACACCCTCACTGACTGTAATCATTACACAAAGGGATACATTATGAGTAAATCACTTGATAATTGAGTGAAATTTAAAGATACTTAATACATAACAGGGTATGTTTCGGACAGAGGATGATCTAGTCGGAAGAAACCTCTATGAAAGGTGTAGAAACAATTGGATGAAAGGTGGTACTCCATTGGCTCCTTTACTTTCCCCTCTACTTGGGGAGCGATCATCACCTCGTTCATTTTGACCTTTCTATTTCTCTACTTCTGGAATCGAAAGGCCAGCGATTGGTATTCAAATGGTATTTTTTACTTTTTGGTCATCTGGAAGCTGAGTGTCATTGTGGTTGATTTTCAAAATGTCATCGAACATCCCATTACGATCCTTTATTACCATGGTGGCAGGTGGGGGTATTGGTTAGGCTTGCTGACAGTGCTTTTATACATATTCGTTAAAAGGGCAGACACGGTTTATCGTCTCGTCATTGTGTGGATGAGCACGGTCGTTTTCTTTGAACTTGTCGTTCACTTGCTGGAATTTGATATTCTTGTGGGGGTCATCCAATTTTCCCTCAACGGTGCACTGGTCTTATTTTTATTGAAAAAAGAAGATGACGGTGATACGTGGGCTATACAATTAGTAGTCGTCTTCAGCCTTCTTCAACTGCTGCTCCATTCCATTCATGGAGGCTTTGTGTATACCACTGTCACCTGGACGTATCTCATCGTGATGGTTTACCTTATCTTTTTCAACGGAAGGTGGAAAACGAACATTGAATAAACGAAATTTCGCCCTGGCAATCGTTGCCCTGCTGATCGGAATCTTCCTTGTGAATTTGTTTCAGGATCAACAGGAAAAAAAGGCAAGGGAAGAAGCTGATCAGTTGGCCAAGGAGTCCATGGATCTTTCCGATGCGGAGCAGGGACTAACGAAAGGGGATCGGGCACCGGACTTTACCTTGACCACGTTAGATGGGAAAGAAGTCAAGCTCTCCGACTATCAGGGAAAGAAAGTGATCCTGAATTTCTGGGCCACCTGGTGCCCGCCATGTAAAGCGGAAATGCCCCATATGGAACAGTATTACGAAAAAAAAGCGAAAAAAGAAAAAGTTGAAATCCTTGCCGTCAACTTGACTTCACAGGATGAGGGGGAGAAGGCAGTCCAGCAATTTGTCGACGGCTACGAACTCACTTTCCCCATTCTCATGGATGAAAAAGGGGATATCGGCGACGAGTACCGGGCATTCACGATCCCGACCACTTACATGATCGACACAAACGGCCTCATCCAGCACAAAATCGTCGGCCCCATGAACGAAGAAATGATGGGTAAAATGGTCGAGGGCATGGAATAATGAGAGGGACGGACCTCTAAGAAGACGTTTCGTTCTATACGCTATGAGGTATAAGTAACCATGGCTCAAAAAGGAGGATCAATATGTTCCACTACACAAAAGAGGTTTCAATGAATGTGAAGGATGCGGTATCAGCAGTAGAGGCAGCCTTGAAAGAAGAAAGCTTCGGGGTTCTGTGGAATCTTGACCTGGCCGCCAAGCTTCAGGATAAAGGGCTTGATTTTAACGAAGAAGTAGTTGTCCTGGAAGTATGTAATCCCCACGAAGCGAAAAAGGTGCTGGAAGAAAGCATGCTCGTCAGCTATTTCCTGCCTTGTAAAGTGACGGTATACACAGAAAAGGGAACGACGAAGATCGGTATGGCAAAGCCCAGCAAGCTGATTGAAATGGTAGATAACGACGAATTGAAACGATTGGCGTTGGATATCGAAAATCGTCTGATCGGGTGTTTAGAAAACGTCTGACGATGAGAACCTGTTGCATGAATGCGACGGGTTCTTTTTTTTTGCATCCAACACCTCCTACTCCTCACAATCTTCTGAATATGATACACTTTTAAAAATACATAGATTCAGGAAGGATGACAGAGAAATGAAATTCACCACCAAGGTCGTACATAGTCAGCTGAAAGGAACAGAGGAAATCCGCAGTAAAACGACACCGATCTATCAGACGTCTGCTTTTTCTTTTACGTCTCTTGAGGAGCTTGAGGGTTTCTATGAGGGGAAGTCTCCTTATCTTTATTCAAGGACGGGTAATCCCAACACGGATGAACTTGGGAAGATGGTAGCCGATCTTGAAGGAGCGCCTGCGGGTGTCGCCACGTCTTCCGGCTTGTCAGCGATCCTCGTCGGAATCCTTGCCGTTGTCCAGGCGGGTGATCATATCATTGCGGCGGAGGATTTATACGGAGGCACTTTCCATATGCTGAAGGAAGAGCTGAAATCATTCGGCATTTCGACCTCCTTTGTCGATTTCACGAGTGAGGAAGAAATCGAGGCAGCACTTACTCCCGACACCAAACTTCTCTATAGTGAGACCGTGACCAATCCGTTTATGCGAGTAGAGGATATTTCAAGAATGGTAGCACTTGCCGAAAAGCACAACCTGAAAACGATGATCGACAATACATTCTCCACTCCATTTCTGCGTCAGCCCTTCCTGGAAGGGGTCGATTTGGTCGCTCACAGCGCCACGAAATATATCGGCGGGCATAGCGATATCACAGCGGGAGTCGTAGTCGGAAAAGAAGAGCTTGTGAATAAAGCAAGAGAGAAGGTCGTCAATATCGGTTCCAATTTAAGTCCATTTGAAGCGTGGCTCACATGCCGTGGGGCGAAAACGTTGGCACTCCGTGTGGGGACCCAGGCTCAGAACGCGGGGATCCTTGCAGATGAACTACGCACCAATGAACAGGTGAAGAGGGTCTATTATCCAACCGATCTATCCGATAAAGGAAATGGCGCGATCGTCACCATCGAACTTGATGCCCGTTGCGACATCAGCACATTCTTCAAATCCCTTGGATGGATCAAGATCATCCCGTCCCTGGCCGGAGTGGAAACAACGGTTTCCTATCCACTCGGGACATCTCACCGTGCCCTTCCGAAAGAAGCACAGGAAAAACTCGGCATCAACACCCATGTGGTGCGCATATCATTAGGTATCGAGGATGGGGAAGATATCGTATCTCAATTTAAAGAGGCAATTGAAGCTTCTGTTAAAAAATAAAAAATTCTGAAAATAGTCTTGACGTTGAGGCTGGTTACCCTTTATAATTCATCTCAACGCATGAATTTTCACATTGACAATTAAATGCTCTTATCCAGAGAGGTGGAGGGACTAGGCCCGATGAAACCCGGCAACCTTCATGTACGCATTGCGCGTTACATGAAAAGGTGCTAATTCCTGCAGGCGATCTGCCTGAAAGATAAGAGGAGGACCCTATTCAATTAGACCCTCTTCTTAGGAAGAGGGTTTTTTATTTTATCCTCTTCTGGCTTCTTAGGTATTTCAATTGCAATTCAGCAGCTGAACCCAACCAACCGTCCACACCAATCAAAAAACCAAAACAATTAGGAGGAATTCCAAATGACAAAATCATTCGATTTCGACACACTTCTTCTTCACGGCGGCCAGGAGCCGGACCCAACTACAGGCTCCAGAGCGGTACCCATCTATCAAACGACATCCTACGTGTTCGACAACAGCGATCACGCCGCAAAGCTATTCGCCCTTGAAGAACCCGGAAACATCTACACCCGTATCATGAACCCGACCGTGGACGTTCTTGAGAAGCGCCTCGCCCTTTTAGAAGGGGGAATCGGAGCACTGGGTGTATCATCCGGAATGGCCGCCATTTCTCTTTCCATCCTGAATATAGCCGGTGCAGGGGATGAAATCGTGGCAGCCACCAATCTGTACGGTGGAACGTATAATTTATTCTCTACGACTCTTCCGAAATACGGAATCAAGGTTCATTTCGTCGATCCGACTGATCCGGAGAACTTCCGAAAAGCAATTACGCCGAAAACAAAAGCGGTATTCGCCGAGACGATCGGTAATCCGAGCCTGCACGTCCTGGACATCGAGTCGGTTGCGAAAGTGGCCCATGACCATCACATCCCACTCATCATAGATAACACATTTGCCACGCCATATGTGTGCAAGCCGATTGAGTGGGGAGCAGACATCGTCATTCACTCTGCCACGAAATGGATCGGCGGCCACGGTACGGCCATCGGAGGAGTCGTCATCGACGGTGGGAAGTTTGATTGGAATCATGAGAAGTTCCCTGGATTCACAGAAGAAGACAGAAGCTATAATGGACTTCGCTACGCACAGGATGTAGGAGCGGCCGCTTTCATCACAAAATTAAGGGTGCAGCTGCTTCGGGATCTCGGGGCGTGCTTAAGTCCACAAAACGCATTTCTGCTGCTGCAGGGACTGGAAACCCTTCATCTCCGCATCGAACGTCACACGGAGAATGCCTTGAAGATTGCGGAACACTTAGATCAGCACAGTGGAGTTGCCTGGGTTTCTTATCCGGGTCTGCCGCAGCATCCATCCCACGCTCTTTCTCAAAAATATTTGAAAAACGGAGCGGGTTCCATCGTCGTCTTTGGAATCAAAGGGGGCAGGGATTCAGGACGCAAAGTCGTCGACAACATTTCCCTTTGGTCCCATGTGGCCAATGTAGGGGATGCGAAATCACTGATCATCCATCCGGCGTCCACGACGCATCAACAATTAAACGATGAGGAGATCCGTGCTACAGGCGTGACCGAGGACCTTGTAAGACTTTCCGTCGGATTGGAATCTGCGAAGGATTTGATCGAGGACCTGGATCATGCGATTGAAGTGGCGTTGGAAACGTCCCGGGTATAAAAGTAACTGGTTTCACCGGGGTGCCCCATGACCCCAAACAACACCAAAAAAAGGAGGTGGAGGAATGGAGAATGCATATTCATATGAAGTAAGCTCCATTACCATCCCATCCCTCACATTAGAGTCAGGCACTACGTTGCAAAATGTAAATCTCTCCTATGAACGGACCGGCAATAAAGAAGGCCCCGTCATCCTGGTGTGCCACGCCCTCACCGGCACCCATATTGTGAAAGGGACGAGTGAGGATCGGGGCTGGTGGGATGGATTGATCGGACCCCGGGCATACATTGATACCGATCTATACAATGTGATTGCTTTCAATGTGTTAGGGGGATGTGAAGGAAGTACCGGACCGACGTCCACGGATCCTGAAACCGGAGAACGATACGGACCGGACTTCCCGCACATTACCATACGGGACATGGTCCACGCTCAATATGAAGCACTCCAACAGCTGTCCGTCGACCGCATCGAAGCGGTGATCGGCGGTTCGCTTGGTGGAATGCAGGCATTGGAGTGGGGAGCCCTGTATCCGACGTATATCAACAAGGTGTTTGCCCTCGCCGTCTCGCCGGCATTAAATGATTACGGTCTCGCCTTCAATCATATCGGGATCACAGCGATAGAAGGGGATCCCGATTTTCAAAGGGGCCACTATCCCCATGGAGCGATTTTAAAAGGGCTTGAGATTGCCCGGATGGTCGGGATGGTCACCTATCGTACACAGGAATTGTTCGATCGGCGCTTTCAGCGGGAGAGGACGAATGAGCAGTACAATGTGGAGAGCTATCTTGATTATCAAGGGAAGAAACTCGGAAAGAGATTTGATCCGAACAGCTATCTTACCCTCCTGAAAGCGATGAATACCCACGATATCGGAAGGGGAAGGGGAGGGACGGAAGCAGTCGCCGATTCGTATCCATGCGAGCTGGTATCGATCAGCTATGAGGGTGATTTGATCTATTCACCCAAGTATTTAAAGGAATTCACACTACAAGCCCCTAAGGGTGAACATTACTTTATCCCGACAGCATTCGGTCATGACGGGTTTCTTGTGGAATTTGAGAAATGGGGAGGGATCATCTCTTCTCATCTGAAAAATCATCAAGGTCAGAAAATCGTGACGGGCATGAAATAATCCTCTGCCAATCATAACTCGTCCCCCTCCGGCATATAGTTAGATAAGCAAAGACATCGCACCGCCTAAGCGCGTTTTTGTGTGGTGTCTTTTTTCGTTGGATGGGAAAGCGTACGCTGCTCTCATCCATACCATAAACAAACGACAAGCTGGAGGGGAATATATGGAGTGGACGGGCAGAAAGCTCATCATCACGATCATCATCAGTATGTTGATCGGTGCAGGGGGAATGTATGGCGGCTTGGAGTGGACGGGCAATTCCGGGTCCGGCGACGAGCTTGCCCAGTTTAACGGCAAAGGGGAGCTGAATGATAAGCTTCACAAAGTAGAAGTCGCGTATGATTTGATCAGTGACAAGTTCTTTCAGGATGTGGACAAGGGACAGCTCGTGGAAGGGGCGATTCAGGGTATGCTGAAGACCCTGGATGATCCGTACTCTGTTTACATGAATGCAGAGACCGCTTCTCAATTCAATGATGCGCTTGATTCCTCCTTTGAAGGGATCGGGGCAGAGGTCACGATCATGGACGGGAAACTGGTCATCGTGGCTCCTTTTAAAAATTCACCTGCTGAGAAAGCCGGTCTGAAACCGAATGACCGCATCGTCAAAGTGGATGGGAACAGCATTGACGGTCTTGATCTTTATGAAGCCACCTTGAAAATCAGAGGGAAGAAGGGTACGGAAGTAAAATTGGAGATTACGAGAGAGGGTCTTTCAGATCCGATCGAAGTGTCCGTGAAGCGGGACGATATCCCTGTTGAAACGGTGATCTCTGATGTGAAGGAAGTCGATGGGAAGAAGACGGGCTACATCCAGATTACGACCTTCTCTGAAAATACCGCTGTCGATTTTAAAAAGCAGCTGGCAGAACTCGAAAAGAAAAAGGTAAAAGGATTGGTTCTTGACGTAAGGGGGAACCCGGGCGGCCTCCTTTCCAGTGTGGAAGACATCCTCAAACAGTTCGTCACCGAGAAGAAACCGTATGTGCAAATCCAGGAACGAAGCGGAGAGGTGCTGAAATCCTTCTCCAACAGTAAGGAAAGAAAAGCGTACCCGGTGGTGGTCCTCATCGATGAGGGCAGTGCATCGGCATCTGAAATCCTTGCTGGGGCCCTTAGTGAGGCGGAAGGATATCCGCTGATTGGGACGAAGAGCTTCGGAAAAGGGACCGTTCAGCAGGCAGTGCCGATGGGGGACGGAAGCAATATCAAGCTTACCATGTTCAAATGGCTGACGCCGAACGGGAATTGGATTCATAAGAAGGGAATCAAACCGGACATCCCTGTCAGACAGCCAGCCTACTTCTATGCCCATCCTCTTCAAGTGGAGAAACCAATGGAAGAAGGCACGAACAATGAACAGGTGAAAAATGCCCAGGAAATGCTTCAAGGATTAGGCTTCTCCCTTGATCGGGTCGATGGTTATTTCAGTAAGAAAACTGCTAAAGCCGTCAAGGATTTTCAGATTCAGGAAAGCCTCGACGTCACGGGAGTCATTGATAGCAAAACCGGCGAAAGACTGCAGGAAGAAATTTTTGAAGCGGTGCAGAATGAAAAGAACGATTTGCAGCTGCAGGCAGCCTTGGAATATATAAATCGTACGGCCAATAAGAATCAGTAAAGATCAGGGATCTCTCTATCATGGGAGGTCTCTTTTTTTTGTGGGGGCATTTGATTCAATTTCTGCTGGATGGAGCGGAGAATCCGCACTCATTCTCTCAAACAATCTATTATAATAATGACCTTCCATTTACTAGAAAGGAGATTGATAGAATGTTCTCAGTTAAAGACAAAGTCGCCATCGTCACAGGTGGAGGACGGGGTCTCGGGAAAGAGATGGCCCTGGCATTGGGGAGGGCTGGTGCGCATGTGGTGATCTGTTCGAGAAACCAGTCAGCATGTGAAGAAGTAAAGGAATCGTTGATAGGTTCAGGTGTCCGGTCAGTCGCCATTCCTTGCGATGTGACGCAGAAAGCGGATGTGATACATGTAGTGGAAACGGTGATGAAAGAGTTTGGGAGAATCGATATTTTGATCAATAATAGCGGGACGTCCTGGGCGGGTCCTTTTGCCGACATCCCTGAAGATAAGTGGGACAAGGTGATGGATGTCAATGTGAAGGGGGCTTTTTTATTTTCCCAGGAAGTGTCCCGGATCATGGTCAGGCAAAAAGCCGGGAAGATCATTAACATTGCGTCGGTTACAGGATTTGGCGGGACAAATCCCATGCTCATGGATACGGTTCCCTATAATACGAGCAAGGGTGCGGTCATGACGCTGACAAAGGATCTTGCCGTGAAACTTGCACCGTATAATATCCAGGTGAATGCCATCGCTCCGGGTTTCTTTCCAACCAAAATCACGAAGGAGCTTTTTGCTAGTCAGGGAAACATGATCAAGCAGCATATACCTGCAAGGCGATTTGGCCAGGGAGAGGACCTGAATGGAGTCGCCATCTTCCTTTCCTCTGCTGCTTCTGACTATATAAACGGTCACATCTTAGTCGTGGATGGCGGCATCCGGGCGCAGGTATAAGGAGGGGAAACATGGATCTATTTTATGAGGAATTGAAAAAAATCGGAATGAGTGTGGAGTATGAGTTGAATCAGTGGATTGTAGGGAAGCTGGATGAACCGGAAGTGGTTGCGGCCGTCAAAGGATGGCTGGAATTATTTCAGACTGTACTGGAATTCATTCAACTTCTATCACTCTTACAGACGCTGAATGAATAAAGAATGGAAGTGAATACATGAAAAAAGAGAGTGAACAAAAAGAACGAGCCCGTTGGAAGGGGTTCATCGAGACTTTGCAAGATGATAGTGAATGGCAGCCGAATTTTCCAAGAGAAGTGATCTGGACGAATCATAATAGTAGACTATGGCACTATGCCCCTGTAAATAAGAACGGGCATATTCCCCTGTTCTTACTATATTCACATATTAACAAGCCATCCATCCTTGATTTGACAAAGGATCATAGTCTGATAGGGAAATTTCTTCAAGAAGGCTACGACGTTTATCTTCTCGAATTTGGTGAACCTGTAGTGGAAGAGAAAGGAACAGGAGTGGCGGAGTATCTGGCTCACTATGTGGACCCATGCATAAAGAAGGCCCTTCAACATAGTGGGAAGGACGAGCTGTCCCTTTCCGGCTTTTGCTTAGGGGGGACGCTGGCTGTCATTTATGCCGCGTTAAATTCACATTTTATCAGAAATCTACTCCTATTTGTCACGCCGATTGACTTTGATAGGGTTCCGGCTTATCACAATTGGATGCAAGCTTTGAAGAAAGACGAAATCGATATAACAAGTGTCATGGAAAGAATCGACATTATACCGGCACCCATGATTCGTTATGGGATGAGGGCATTGACTTCCCCCATTTACTATTCTCCCTATTTGTCCCTATTAAATAAAGCCTACGATCCGGACTATGCCCATTATTGGCTTCGGTTCAATCAATGGACAAATGATCATATTTCCCTGACCGGAGCCATGGGCCGTGACATCATCACTTTTTTTGTAAAAGAGAATGTGCTGATGGACGGGAAATTCGAACTCGCCGGCAAAGAAGTGGATTTGAAAAAAATCGATTCGAATCTTTATCTGATTTCTTCTCAATATGATCACTTGGTTCCTCCCTCGATCAGCACGCCTCTCTTGGAACTGGTGTCTAGCACGAATAAGGTAGCAGCAGAGGTAAAGGGCGGTCACGCAAGTCTGATTAAATACGGGATATCAAACGAATTGAAAGAGTGGCTGAATCAATACTCACAATAAAAGGAGGGGAAACGTGATGCTGGAGTGGGAAATCGACACCCCTTTTGGTTATATGGGTTTTGCCTTTATCGTTTTTAAAGAGTGTATCAAATCTTATTTTCAATAAGGAATAGAGGCGGATGGGATGAACTTCCACCGTCTCTTTTTCATCAAATGGTGATACCATTCCCATCCAATCGACATTATTTCCCGGGAAAATATGGGGAATGCTGTCGGAAATGAAATCGAATCGTAAAATGATTGAGTAAAATAGCAATAGGTTTTACCAGCGTCTTTTGATAAAATAGTAGATAATGCAAATTTTCTTGCAAAAGGTGGTGACGGATATTGATCGAGCTTTGGTTACTGGAGATTTTAAAGGGATTCGGGAAATTTTTTCTGCATCCTGTACTATATCTGTCCTTATTTTTCGCTATCATGGCGGGCTATTATCGTGTGAAGAGGGAACGGAGAGATTTCAATACGAGATTGCTGGACGGATACCATGATATGCGGGTGTTATTCTCATACGGAATCGTCCTTGGACTGCTGTTTTCTATTGTGACAGTCGGAGCGGGAGTGGTGATTCCTTTCACCGGTCTCATCCTCCTCGGAGCCGTGTCGATCCTGTTTGCGTTGACGGGTCGTTTTCAACTCATGTCAGCGACCATGACAGTGGGCGTTTCCTACTTTATCTTAGTCGCGGTGGATTATTTTCAGTGGGACATCCCTTACGTAAATACATATGTGGAAAACCTGAATCTGTCGAGTTCCATCGTCGTTCTTCTTGGCGTGTTGACGATGATCGAAGGAATCCTGATTGTATTAAACGGCTGGAAGCATACATCACCCCGCTTGCTTAAAAGTGCACGTGGCTTGAAGGTAGGGGCACATCTCGGGAAGAAATTATGGCTCGTTCCTATGTTTGTACTGATACCCACGGGCTCATTGACTCTTCCATTTGAATGGTGGCCGGTATTTACCCTGGGCACTGAAACGTATTCATTACTGTGTGTACCGTTTCTCCTCGGTTTTCAGCAGCTGGTGAAAAGCACGCTGCCTGAAGCCGCAATCAAGCATACGGGATCCCGTGTGTTCTGGCTTGGTGCATTTGTATTGACCTTGGCTGTAACAGGATTCTGGGCACCGCTGTTTTCGATTGGTGCAGCAGGGGTGGCCATCCTTGGCCGGGTCTGGATTGCTTATCGTCACCGGAGTGCGGATGATTCGAAGCCTTATTTCTTCAAACGGCAGCCAAATGGCGTCATGATTCTCGGGATCCTGCCAGGTTCACCTGCCAGGAAGCTGACACTCCAAGTGGGGGAAATCGTCCTGAAGGTGAACGGAGTCGAAGTGAATACGGAACGGGCATTTTATGAAGCGCTACAAAAGAACGGAGCCTATTGTAAGCTGGAGGTTCTGGGGACGAATGGTGAAAATCGTTTTACCCAGGGAGCCCTGTATGAAGGTGATCATCATGAACTGGGGATCATTTTTGCCGATGAAGCTTCAGGTTGGGAGCATCATCAGGTTTCGTAATAGGAAAAAGGATAGCCGCGGCTATCCTTTTTTCATGGGATTTATGAAAGGGAAGGAGCTTCTCTGTCATCCTTCTCCGTTTTATCAATAATCGACGTACCAACCAGATCCCCTGTTACATTCAGGGCGGTACATCCCATACCTACTAATGCATCAATGGCTGTCAGGAGGGCAACGGTTTCCATCGGCAGGCCAAGCTGAGCGAAAACGGTGGCGATCATGATGATTCCTGCTCCAGGGACGCCTGCTGTTCCGATGGAAGCCAATGTTCCTACGAGGACCACGACCATCATATCGGTGAGACTCAATGGATCACCGACGACATTGGCGGCAAACACTGCAGATACTGCAATCCGGATCGCAGCTCCATCCATATTGATGGTGGCGCCGAGTGGCAGGCTGAAGCCGTATAAACTTTTTGGCAAACCGAGATTTTTTGCTGCATTCAAAGTTAATGGCAGGGTGCCGGAGCTGCTTTGGGTTACAAAAGCTGTAAGCATTGGTGTACGTGCTTGAGCAAAGAACCTGCCCGGATTGATTTTGAATCCAACCAGAGCAATCATATAGATAACCAATTGGACTAACAAAGCAATATAAAGAACGAGAATCATATTCCCTAAGGATACTAATGTGTCGAGGCCCTGATTCCCGATCGTATTTGCCATGATGGCAAAGATGCCGATGGGGACGTATTGAAGGACCACCTTCATAATCGACAGGGTGGCTTCGTTCAAGCCATTCACGACTTTGTATACATGTTCACCGAGTTCGTGGTATTCCGCTGAAGACCGTAAATATGAAATCGCAATACCAAATACGATCGCTGTAAAGATGATTCCGAGCAGGTTCATATCTGTGAATGCCGTGACGATATTATCAGGGATGATATTCAGAAGGACACTGGTGACTCCCGGATTTTCCGGTACCTTGAATTTTTCCGTCGTATCAAGGGTCATTCCTGTGCCGGGATTAAAGATACTGGCAACGGCAATTCCGACGATAATGGCTAAAGCCGATGAGAATAAGTAGTATAAAAACGTTTTTCCTCCCATTCTTCCAAGTTTGTTTACACTGGTCTGGTTCACACCGACCATCAAGGTGAAAAGAATAAGGGGGATGATCAGGAACTTAAGCAAGCGAATCAAAATATCACCAAGGGGTGAAAGGGCAGATGCATCCTTACCCAATATCACACCGACGGCAATTCCAAGGACGAGAGCCACGGTTATTTTCATGATAAGAGATGTATTGAGATAACCTCTCCAAAGAGATTTCATAGATTGACGCCTCCTTATAGTAATAGTAGATTTCCCTGAAAAGTCTTAAACATAACATCTATATAAATCTGATAGGTTTAATGGGTATTCAGTATCATAAGATATAACAGATCGACTGAGCTGTCAAAATCCGTGCTTGAAATGGGGATGCAGCTTTAGGGTTTCCGATAGTGGATGTTTTCCGTAGGAGGAGTGACATATAGAAAGGATGAACAGAAAAAGGAGCTGCCAAATCGGCAGCTCCTTTTACATCTTAATAAATCGTCATATGACGGTTCTTTCCTTTTAAAATCTGGAAGACACCATATAAAAACAATCCAACTGCAACAATTCCGAGCAGCCATTGTCCAAAAGGTTTCTGAGCGAGTTCGGATAGTGCCCCGTCAAGGCCTTTCGTCTTATCGGGGTCTGCCGTGATCGCGGTCTGGATAAAGAAGTAACCGATCAGCAGGAAGACGATTCCGCGTGAGTACAGTCCCAGTTTTCCGGTTTTTCTTCCAAGTTCCCATTCTTTTTCCGACATTTCATGGCGTTTGAATTTGTCGGTGTATTTTTCGGTATAAGCTTTATGAATTTCATAGAGTGCGAATCCAATGATGATGAGTCCGACAATCCCGACGATCCATTGACCGAAAGGCTGTGCCAATAATTTGGCAGACAGGGTCTGTTTGGAACCTGAACCGGACCCCGAACTTTTGGCGTGCATGGCGATGGCGATGGCGTTATAGGTTAAGGAACCATAGGCGATGCCGCTGATTAGATTAGCCAGCCTTCTGAACATGGACTTACCGCCGTTTTTTACATGCTCGGGATCTTTGATCACTTGAATGAGGCGCCAAAGGACGATTCCGATCAAGCCCACTCCAAGTATCCAGAGAAGGACTTCCCCGAAAGGCTTGCTGGCAACAGCCGTAAAGGCACCGCTCGAGTCCGAGGTGCTTCCCCCTATCCCGAGTGCCGCCATTACGGATAATGCCCCGATGAGCATATAGACAATTCCTCTTGAGATATAACCGATTCGTGCAAAGCCCTTGATCCAGGGCTTTATATCATTAGATGAAACGGATGAACTTTCATTGCTTTCCGTTGAAGTAGTAATGGATGAAATTCCTGCCATAAACGTTTCTTCCTTTCTGATTCAAATTTCGTATGACTTACGTATGCTATTCCCTCGATAACGAAAGTACAAACCTATTTAACGAACAGTAAATCTTGGATGAATGAAATTAATTTTACCTGTTTTTTTCAGTAAGATTTTTTACGAAAAACCTATTTACATCCCCTGTGGAGAGGAGTAATATATCTATCATCAAATGAATATTCTTTATCGCTTAATTCAATTATTGAAGCGGGGGACCCACTAGTTTCAGGGGTGAATCCTTTCGATTGAAAGGTAGGGCTACTTCCATGGCCCGAATCCGTCAGCTAACTCCGTAAGCGTACTGGGAGAGGATGATACTTGTGATCTGGACGACCACAGGCTTAGTTCCTGGTGGTCTTTTTGCGTTGTTTAACATGAGAGTAAAGTCATGAACAGGGAGTAATTGGTTAAGCTATAAAAAAGGTTTTGGAGGATTTCATCATGAAAAAGCAGTTTGCCGTTATTGGATTAGGGAGATTTGGAGGGAGTCTGGTTCAGGAGCTGGCTGAACTGGATGTGGAAGTGTTGGCCATCGATATTCATCATGATGTGGTACAGCAATACATCGACATCGCCACACATGCAGTGCAGGCCAATGCCATGGATGAGTCGGTTTTGAAATCACTGGGTTTAAGGAACTTTGATCACGTGATCGTATCCTTCGGCGATAATATTGAAGCAAGTATCCTCACCACGCTCCTTCTCAAGGAATTAGGGGTCAAGGAAGTATGGGTGAAGGCATCGAATTCCTACCACCAGAAGGTGCTCGACCGGATCGGTGCCGATAAGGTCATTCATCCGGAGCGGGACATGGCAAGAAGGATCGCCCATCATATCACGTCTGAAAAAATCATCGATTATATCGAGCTGTCAAAAGAACACAGCATTGTAGAGGTATATGCTTCAAAGAAGGTCGCCAATAAAACGTTGAATGATCTCGACGTCCGGGCCAAGTTCGGCTGTAATATCATTGCTATCCATCGGGGGGAAGAAGTCATTGTTTCTCCTTCTGCCGATGAGGTGGTTGAAATAGAAGATCTGCTGATCGTCATAGGACACAACCGGGATATAAATCGATTTGAAAAAGAAGGTGTATAAGGATGAAGCAAAAGGTCATCCGGTTAAGTCCGCCGCAACTTCTTGTTGTGACCTTTCTATTTTTCATCATACTGGGAATGGGATTACTGAAGCTTCCGTTTGCCACCACTGAACAGATCTCATGGCTTGACGCACTGTTTACGACGACATCAGCCATGACGGTTACGGGTCTTGCCGTGGTGGATACGGGAGGGGCCTTCACTCTGTTCGGGGAAGTGGTCGTCATGAGCCTGATCCAGATCGGCGGACTCGGCATCATGTCCTTCGCGGTTTTGATCTTCATGATGCTCGGTAAGAAGATCGGATTCAAAGAACGGTTGCTCCTGCAACAGGCACTGAATCAGACTTCCGTAGGCGGAGTCATCAAGCTTGTGAAATATTTATTTATCTTCTCTTTTATCGTAGAAGGTTTTGCCGTGCTGTTATTAGCGACGGAATGGGTACCGGAGTTTGGATGGAAACGGGGCTTGTATGTCAGTATCTTTCATTCGATATCCGCGTTTAACAATGCCGGTTTTTCCCTGTTTTCAGACAGTCTGATGGGATATGTAGGAAGTCCGATCATCAACCTGACCATTTCATTCCTATTTATACTGGGAGGGATCGGGTTCACGGTGCTGGTGGATTTGTGGAGATCAAAGACGATCCGTCAATTATCCCTGCATACCAAAATCATGGTAATTGGAACCTTCTTGATCAATGTCATCGCCTTCATGATGATATTCGTGCTGGAATTCAATAACCCGAACACCCTGGCTCAGCTGCCGCTTTCCGATAAGATATTCGCTTCCTACTTTCAAGCGGTCACCCCCCGTACAGCGGGATTCAACTCCCTTGATTACGGAAGCATGGAGCGCTCAACGCTGCTATTCACTATCCTGCTGATGTTCATCGGGGCGGGTAGTGCTTCCACAGGCGGAGGAATCAAGCTGACCACTTTTGTTGTCATCTCATTGAGTATGATCGCCTTTTTAAAAGAGAAAAAAGATATCCGTATTTTCAGGCGCACGATTGATCAAGCGCATATTTTCAAAGCTCTGGCTCTGTCGATGATCAGTGTGCTACTCGTGTTCACTGCGCTTTTTTTCCTGGAAATGACGGAGCATGATGTGTCATTCCTATCCATTGTGTTTGAAGTGGTGTCTGCCTTCGGTACGGTGGGATTGTCCATGGGTATAACGGGATCTCTTTCCATAGCAGGGAAGTGGATCATCATCATTGTGATGTTCGCCGGGAAACTCGGCCCCTTAACCCTTGCGTTCTCCCTTTCCCGTCCGGATAAAGAGAAGATCCGCTATCCGAAAGAAGATATCCTGACAGGCTGAATTTCGGCTTTCCTGCTTTGCCCAACAAGGGCAGGCGGGGAAGTCGTTTTTTTTATAAAACTAGCAAGAATTCATCCATAACCACGCATGAGGCTAAAAACCATCTTATTAAGCGTTTTCATCGTGAGTTACTGATATTGACGAAAGTCCTGAGCGGCATTATACTGTTGAAAAATTCTGAACTTTTGGTGGTGCTGTTGTTGAAGCGTGTGTTTAACTTTTCTGCTGGTCCTGCTGTGTTGCCTGAGCCTGTGTTGAAGAAGGTGCAAGACGAGTTATTGAATTATCGGGATTCGGGTATGTCCGTGATGGAATTGAGTCATCGGTCTGCCCCTTTCCAAAATATAATAGAAGAAGCACAAAGCTTACTCCGTGAATTGCTTTCGATTCCCGAGGATTATAGAGTGGTCTTCCTGCAGGGGGGAGCTTCCCTTCAATTCTCCATGATTCCCTTTAACCTCCTGGGTGAGGGGGAGGAGGCAGACTATATTCTGACGGGCAGCTGGTCCAAAAAAGCGGTCAAAGAAGCGGAGAAGGCCGGGAAGGTCCGTACATTGTCACCTCATGGGAAGTTTGAGATCCCTGCGTATAGACCAGAAGATTTTTCGCCGGATTCAAGCTATGTACATATCACATCCAATAATACGATCGAGGGGACCCGGTTCCATGAGTATCCAGATACGGGGGGCATCCCCCTCGTGGCCGACATGTCATCTCACATCCTTTCGGAGAAAATAGATGTTTCCTCTTTCGGGCTCATTTATGCCGGCGCCCAGAAGAACCTTGGCCCATCCGGGGTGACTGTTGCCATTATTCACGACAGCCTGATCGGGAAGGCACCCGATACTTGTCCGACCATGCTGAATTACGAAACGTATGTGAAGCATGATTCCCTCTTTAATACGCCACCAACCTTTTCTATCTATGTTCTGAAACTTGTATTGGAATGGGTGAAGGACCACGGCGGGGTGGAAGGAATGCAGGAGCGTAATGAGAGGAAAGCCGCTCTTCTTTACGACTGTATTGATGAATCATCGTTATTTCACAACCCTGTTCCGGAGAAAAATCGTTCCTTGATGAACATTCCTTTTTCCACGGGCAATGACGACCTGGACGCGGATTTTTTAAAGGGAGCCAAAGCGGAAGGGTTCGAGTTTTTAAAAGGTCACCGTTCCGTCGGAGGAATGAGGGCGAGTCTATACAATGCCATGCCACTTGAAGGAGTGGAATCGCTGGTCGATTTCATGAGAAAATTTGAATCTGATCGAGGAGGATGTTGAGAATGATTTCAATCAATACGTACAACGCCATCAGTCAAAGCGGATTATCACTGATCGAGGACGACCTGAACTATCATCTGAATGGAAACGGGGATCCGGATGGAATCCTCGTCAGATCGAAAAACCTTCATGATTACGATTTCCCCGCATCCGTCAAGGCCATCGCCCGTGCAGGAGCGGGAGTCAATAATATCCCCATCGATTTCTGTACTGAAAAGGGGATTGTGGTCTTTAATACACCCGGTGCCAATGCTAATGCAGTGAAGGAGCTGGTCCTCGCCAATTTGATTGCTTCCTCCCGTAACCTGTATTCTGCCGTCGGCTGGACAAACTCGTTAAGGGAGTCAGAAGAAGATGTCCCGGGTGTCGTGGAAGCGAAGAAAAAGGAATTCGTGGGAAGTGAAATCAAAGGGAAGAAGCTAGGGGTTGTAGGCTTGGGGGCGATCGGTGTCCTCGTCGCAAACGATGCCCTTGCCCTCGGGATGGATGTAGTCGCGTATGATCCGTTTATCTCCGTCGACGCTGCCTGGCGGTTATCCCAGGACGTGAAGCGAGCCCATCATATTGAAGAAGTATGGGCAGAGTGTGATTTTGTCACCTTGCACATCCCTCTCACAGACAAAACGGCAAGCTTTGTAAGCGAAGAGGCCTTCCGGAAAATGAAAAAAGGAATGACGATCCTGAACTTTTCAAGGGGAGAGCTGGTGGAAGAGGATGCCATGGCCCTTGCACTGGAATCAGGAGTCGTCCGGAAATACGTGACCGACTTTCCGAATCAAAAGGTCCTTGCCATGAAAAATGTCGTACCTGTTCCGCATCTCGGTGCTTCTACCGTCGAATCCGAAGAAAACTGTGCCATCATGGCCACCAAGCAGCTGAAAACCTATCTTGAAACAGGGAATATCAAGCATGCCGTCAACCTCCCCGACGTCGAGCTTCCATACAGCGGGAAGATGAGAGTGACGGTCATGCATGAGAACATCCCGAACATGGTGGGACAAATCGCCACGGTCCTCTCAGGTTACGCCGTCAACATCGCTGATATGATCAATCGCAGTAAGAACACCTGGGCATACACGATGATCGACCTTGACCAGAAATTAGCGGAAAATGAACACGCCGAAGTGAAACAAAAAATGAAAAACATCACCGGCGTCGTTTCCGTGCGCCTCATATAAAGTGACAAACACTCCCTTAGTTGATGAGGGAGTGTTTTTATCACCCCTTCCTATCCTGAAAAAATGTGGACAACCAATCAAGCACGTATCTTTCCACTGGAAAATACCATATTAGTAAGAGAAATAGAAAAGGATAAGCCACCAATCTTTGCATCGGCCGACTCTCCTTGATACTATTTTCATAAAGTAAACATAATCAGTGAGAGGAGAATACCATGGGAATTCATCATTATTTTAAAAGCCTATCAGATCTCGAGACCCTCATCCGCTGTCCGGGTCGCTTCAAATACCACGAGCATAATGTGGCCAGCCATTCCTTTAAAGTAACGAAAATCGCCCAGTTTCTCGGGACGGTGGAGGAACAGAACGGAAAAGAACTGGATTGGAAAGCACTCTATGAAAAAGCATTGAATCATGATTACGCAGAACTGTTCACCGGTGATATCAAAACACCCGTGAAATATGCTTCGGGCAAATTACGGGAGCTCTTCAGCCAGGTGGAGGATCAGATGGTGAATAAATTCATCACCACGGAGTTTCCCCCGCAATTCCAGGAAGTGTACCGGGAACGTTTTAAAGAGGGGAAGGATGAGACCCTGGAAGGAAGGATTTTATCCGTCGCAGATAAAATCGACCTTTTATACGAGTCTTTCGGTGAAATCCAAAAAGGAAATCCTGAACCATTGTTTATTGAAATTTATCAGGAGGCACTGACGACGATCGTCAAATATAAGGACATGGATTGCGTCGGATACTTCCTCGAATACATCCTTCCTGATATGCTGTCCGAAAAATTCATCCCCCACCATGAGCTGAAAGAACGGACACAGAAACTGATCCGGGAGGCTGAAGAATGAGAACCCCCTTTCCAGATAGGGGAAACTTCGGTAGAATATGTGTTATTCCCTTATTTACAAGGAGAGTTGAACGTGTCAAAAATTATTTTAGGCTTATTTTTACCGGGATTGCTTGTCGTTCTGTTCACACGGGTGACGTATAATCATTATGTCGGCTTGATCCTGACCGTTGCCCTCATAGCGGCTTCGGTGTCGAAGGGATATACGGATTCCTGGTTGCTCATAGTCATAGACGCGGCGTCGCTCACCGCTGGATTCTGGTATAGTGACCGGATGATGAAAAAAGCGAAGAGAAGTGCATAGGCACGACAAAAAACAAGGCCATCCTTTGAGGACGGCCTTGTTTTTTATCGTTTATGGGGATGCTTGGAATTATCCACAATATCCACATCTTCAGCTCGTACAAAGGCAAGACGATGATTCAGGTGAATCAGATAAAATTCATCGTCTCCCCAGACGATTTTATGGGTGGTATCCGGGTTGTACGTATAAACAGGTGCGCTGTAGTAGCTTCCTTTCACTTTCTCCGTGGCGACATATTTTTGTCCCGGGGTGAGCGTATATTGAAGTACATTCATCCCTCTTACCGGAATGCCTTCAGGAAAGGCTTCTGCTTCGGGATAAGCCAAGCCGTAAACAGGGATTTCCGTTTTCCCTTCTTTCGGGGTGATGACGATCCCGGAACCTTTTGTGGTGTTTTTTCCTTTTGGATTATAGAACCACGCTTTTTGGGCTCCATACCAGATCGCTGTCCAGTCTCCTTCGTCATCAGCCTTATAAAAGGTTTGACCTGTCACGGCTTTATTTCCCCAATTCGACGCATCTAAAGGATGGGCATTCGGCAGTGCCGCGTCCTTGATAAGGGGAGCATCAAAGCTTGGAGCACTATACAGATAGACGAAGTTTGCCGGTTGTTTTGGAACGGGCTCACCGGTCGGTGTCTGAAGGTCCGGCATGTTCTTGTTGAAGTTCGGATTGATCTGGACTACGTCTTTTTGCTTCTTCCCCGACTCAAGGGGTGCCCCCAAAATCTTCATATAATGTGCCCAATCCCAGAATGGGCCTGGATCCCAGTGCATGGTGGACTGTCTGGCTGCGGATGTACCCGGCACTTCATCATGGGCGATGATATGATCGCGGTCCAAGGGGATATTATACTCCCTTGATAGATGCTTCACTAATCGGGCGGAGGCATGATACAGCTGCTCGTTGTACCAGTCTGCCCCTTCAATGGCGATTCCTTCATGTTCGATCCCGATACTCTTCGAATTGAAATACCAGTTGCCCGCATGCCATGCCACATCTTTATTATCGATCATTTGAGTGATATCGCCATCTGAGGAGCGGATCACATAGTGGGCGGAAGCCTGGGTGGTTTCCCGCTGAAACACGGTTTTGGTTAGATCATAGCTGATTTCCGTATCGTGTAGGACGATATACTTGATTTCCTGGTTATCATATGGACGGTTGGCTTTGTCGTAGTTGCCGTAAGACCACTCATAGAATGTCCCGTCATGATTGATTTTCTTGTAAGCTGCCGGGACATAATGGCAGGCAAGGCCTTTCGGACAATCGGCTTTGTTTTCTCCATCATCTGATTTTAAGTGTAATGGCTTGATGGTTTCTTTATCCGGAGTGACCTGTTTTGGAGCGAGATGGATGGAAGAGCCATCTTCTGTCTGTTTTGCTGCTCCATTGTTGATCGTTTCATATACTCGATCGGCAAAATCCCTTGCTCCTGTCTCGTCAGAAGAACCACTGTATTTGGCAACGGCACCGTACCAATCATCAAGGCCCGTCGGAGTTTTACCGACTGTCTGATCCGCATACTTTGCAAGTAATGCCGCAGCTCCGCGAATGTTTTGTTTTTTGTCTTTTTTTAGCTCCCCGGATGGGAGGGAGAGCAGGTCCGCCGCCGCAGTTAATGTGTGAAGATTAGGATCTGAAAGAGAAATATCTGCTTGCTTTCCAGCTGGCACAACACCCTGCATGGGAGCGTCTTCTTTTCCTGACAGAAACATATGAAGCGGTGAGTCCGATGTGTCAGGGTCTTCCAAACTATCAACATTGACATCCGTCAGATGCATCAACCCGTAGCCGCCGGAAGCGCTTGGCTTTCCGTCGTGATGCTCCCATAAGGACATGTTATAACCCACTGCAAGGAGTACTTCAACGGGTACGTCAAATTCCTGGGCGGCTTGTCGGAATGCTTCCTGCAATTCGGATGAATCCACCGTGGCAGCACGTGCAATTCCTTGAGAAGAAAGGGATGGGGACAACGGTGTCACGGCGGAACCCAGTAAGAGCCCCGTTAAACTGAGACTGCCTGCAACTTTCAACCATTTTGATTTTTTCATACATTCCTCCTGAGCTTATGTATTTTAGCTGAATCTATTAAAAAGCTTATAGAATAATAGACTGAATAGTCAATCAATTATTGGATATATGCCTAGATGAATAATTCATGAAAAGTGAAATGTGGGGAGAAATGATTGAATTGTGGATAAAGAGTGAATTATGTGAATAACATAGCATCTCCAATGGTTATTCACAGTTTGAAATTGAGTCCAGGGGATTTGTTCACAAGAAATTTGACGAAATGTGTATAAGTTTACGTATTTTCCACAAGTAATGCGGACTTATGCACAAGGTTATACACAGGGTGTGCATAGAAATGTTCGAATGGTGTCGAAAAAAGATGATCAAACCTCTTGGCTCTGTCGAATGTAAGATTCTTAGTTGTTCCTTGCTCTAAATTGGAAGTTATCCACAATGTTAATAGATTTGAAGGTCCGTCCCTCAAAAAGGGAAAACGAACTTTTGTTCGCTTATTGTTGGTTAATAAGGAGGGAAATGTGGTAGAATGTGTATAAATGAATGTGCAGTGTTTAAGATGGGTATAAGTAGGTAAATACAAGGTAGCAGTCCTTTATTATAGGAGGTTTCACGGTGAAAGATCAATTCGAGCTCAAATCCAAATATAAACCAGAAGGGGACCAGCCCCTTGCCATAGAGAAGCTGGTACAGGGAATCAATGAAGGGAAACGGCATCAGACGTTACTTGGGGCGACTGGGACAGGAAAGACCTTCACTGTCTCCAATGTGATCAAGCAGGTTGAAAAGCCGACCCTCATCATTGCTCATAATAAAACATTGGCGGGACAGCTCTACAGTGAGTTCAAAGAGTTTTTCCCTGATAATGCCGTTGAATATTTTGTCAGTTACTATGATTATTATCAGCCGGAAGCATATGTTCCTCAAACAGATACCTTCATTGAAAAGGATGCCAGCATCAATGATGAAATCGATAAATTGAGACACTCTGCCACATCTTCCCTTTTTGAACGGAAAGATGTCATCATCATTGCCAGCGTGTCATGTATTTACGGTTTAGGTAATCCGGAAGAGTATCGTGAGCTCGTCCTATCCCTCAGGACAGGGATGGAAATTGAACGGAACCAATTGCTTCGTAAGCTTGTGGATATCCAATATGAACGAAATGACATCGACTTTCAGCGCGGGACTTTCCGTGTGCGCGGTGACGTAGTGGAAATTTTCCCGGCATCCCGTGATGAACACTGTATGCGTGTGGAATTTTTCGGGGATGAAATCGACCGGATCCGTGAAGTGGATGCCCTCACCGGTGAAATCATGGGTGATCGTGACCACATCGCGATTTTCCCGGCCTCCCACTTCGTAACCCGTGAAGAGAAATTACAGGTTGCCATCAAGAATATTGAAAAAGAACTGGAAGAACAGCTGGCGATCATGAAGGAAGAGAACAAGCTTCTCGAAGCTCAGCGGCTGGAACAGCGAACCCGGTATGACCTGGAAATGATGAGGGAAATGGGTTTCTGTTCTGGGATCGAGAACTACTCCCGCCACCTGACATTACGACCGGCAGGATCGACCCCCTATACGCTTCTGGACTATTTCCCGGATGACTTCCTGATCGTAGTGGATGAGTCCCATGTGACCCTTCCTCAGATCAGGGGGATGTTCAACGGGGACCAGGCACGTAAAAAAGTGCTCGTGGACCATGGCTTCCGTCTGCCTTCAGCAATGGACAATCGTCCCCTTCGCTTTGAAGAGTTCGAGAAGAAAACCCAGCAGCTTCTATATGTTTCGGCAACTCCCGGACCATATGAGTTGGAGCATAGTCCTGAAATGGTCGAGCAGATCATCCGGCCGACGGGACTTCTTGACCCAATCATCGAGGTGCGTCCGATCGAAGGCCAAATAGACGATCTATTAGGTGAGATCAATGAACGGGTCGAGAAAAACGAACGGGTTCTCGTGACCACGTTAACGAAGAAAATGTCAGAGGATCTATCTGCCTATTTAAAGGAAATCGGAATCAAGGTCCAATACCTCCACTCTGAAATCAAGACATTGGAGCGTATCGAAATCATCCGGGATCTTCGTTTGGGAAAATACGACGTCTTAGTCGGAATCAACTTACTCCGTGAAGGTCTAGATATACCTGAAGTGTCCCTTGTCACCATTTTGGATGCTGATAAGGAAGGCTTCCTGCGTTCGGAGCGGTCCCTGATCCAGACGATCGGCCGTGCAGCCCGTAATAGTAACGGAAGAGTCATCATGTATGCAGACAAAATCACTGACTCCATGCAAAAAGCACTGGATGAAACCGAACGTCGCCGGACGACCCAACAGGAATACAACGAAAAACATGGCGTTACCCCGACGACCATACAAAAAGAAATCAGGGATGTCATCAAGGCGACTCATGCGGCTGAAGAAGCAGGGGTTTATGAAGGAGAACAGACAAAGGTTTCGAAAATGTCTAAACCGGAGCGACAAAAACTTATTGCTAGCCTGGAAGTGGAAATGAAGGAAGCGGCCAAGGCACTGGACTTCGAACGTGCAGCACAGCTTCGTGATACCATTCTTGAGCTCAAGGCGGAAGGATGAAGGAATTATGGCGCAGGATAAAATCATCGTACAAGGAGCAAGGGCTCATAATTTAAAAAATATAGATATCAACATTCCAAGGGATCAACTGGTCGTCTTGACCGGACTATCTGGTTCGGGAAAATCTTCCCTTGCCTTTGATACCATTTATGCAGAGGGGCAGAGACGATATGTTGAATCCCTTTCTGCTTATGCCCGTCAATTCCTCGGTCAGATGGATAAACCCGATGTCGACGCCATCGAAGGGTTATCACCGGCGATTTCCATCGATCAAAAAACGACGAGCCGCAATCCCCGTTCAACAGTTGGGACCGTAACGGAGATTTATGATTATCTTCGTCTGCTGTTTGCTAGGGTCGGAAAACCGATCTGTCCGAATCACGGGATCGAAATCACCTCCCAGACGATTGAACAGATGGTGGACAGGGTCCTTGAGTATCCTGAAAGAACGAAGCTGCAAGTACTGGCACCCGTTGTTTCGGGCCGGAAAGGCACCCATGTAAAGACATTGGAAGACATCAAGAAGCAGGGGTTCGTACGTGTTCGCATCAATGGCGAGGTACAGGACCTTGGTGAAGAAATCTCATTGGAGAAAAATAAAAAGCACTCCATCGAAGTGATCATCGACCGGATCGTTGTGAAGGAAGGAGTGGCAGCCCGCCTCTCCGACTCCCTTGAAACGGCACTGAGACTGGCAGATGGTCAGGTGATCATCGATGTGATCGGGGAGGATGAGCTTTTATTCAGCGAACATCATGCCTGTCCGTACTGTGGATTTTCCATCACGGAACTTGAACCAAGGATGTTTTCTTTCAACAGTCCATTCGGGGCATGCCCAAGTTGTGACGGACTGGGAACCAAACTCGAAGTGGATAAAGAACTCGTCATCCCCAATTGGGACCGTACCCTCGATGAGCATGCGATCGCCCCGTGGGAACCGACCAGTTCTCAATATTATCCATCCCTGCTGAAAGCAGTCTGTGACCATTATGAGATTCCCATGGATATCCCCGTAAAGGATATCCCGAAACATCAGATGGATAAGATCCTTTACGGTTCCGGTAAGGATGAAATCTATTTCCGCTACGAGAACGACTTCGGCCAGGTCCGGGAAAACTATCTTCGCTTTGAAGGGGTCATTCCCAATGTGGAACGCCGCTACCGTGAAACGAGCTCGGATTATATCAGGGAACAGATGGAAAAGTACATGGCGCAGCAGGACTGTCCTGCCTGCAACGGCCATCGTTTGAAAGAAGAGAGCCTCGCCGTGAAGGTGGACTCCCTTCATATTGGCGAAGTGACGGCTTTTTCGATTGAAGAAGCAGAGCAGTTCTTCCAAAAACTCCAACTCTCCGAGAAAGATATGAAGATTGCCAACCTTATCTTGAGGGAAATACGTGAACGACTTGGTTTCCTTGTGAATGTAGGTCTTGAATATCTGACACTCAGCCGTGCGGCAGGGACGCTTTCAGGCGGGGAGGCCCAGCGGATTCGCCTGGCCACTCAAATCGGTTCCCGTCTGACCGGGGTACTATATATCTTGGATGAACCGTCCATCGGCTTGCATCAGCGGGATAATGATAGACTGATTGATACGTTAAAGAATATGCGTGAAATCGGTAATACGTTGATCGTCGTGGAGCATGATGAGGATACGATGATGGCGGCAGATTATCTCATTGATATTGGACCTGGTGCGGGAGTTCATGGTGGGGAAGTCGTTTCAGCCGGAACGCCACAGGAAGTGATGGATGATTCCAACTCATTGACCGGTCAGTATTTATCAGGGAAGAAATTCATCCCTCTTCCACAGGAAAGACGGAAGCCTGACGGCCGTTACCTGGAGATTGTGGGTGCGAAGGAAAATAACTTGCACAACGTCAAAGTCAAGCTGCCTTTAGGGATCTTTTCAGCTGTGACCGGGGTATCGGGATCAGGGAAGAGTACGCTGATCAATGAAATCCTTCACAAATCACTGGCTCAAAAGCTTCATAATGCGAAATCAAAGCCTGGTGAGCATAAAGAAGTGAAGGGCATCGAGCACCTGGATAAAGTCATTGATATCGATCAATCACCGATCGGCCGTACGCCGAGGTCTAATCCGGCTACGTACACAGGTGTGTTCGACGATATCCGCGATGTGTTTGCCACCACAAACGAAGCAAAAGTTCGTGGTTATAAAAAAGGTCGCTTCAGCTTTAACGTCAAGGGTGGCCGCTGTGAAGCGTGTCGCGGAGACGGGATCATCAAGATTGAAATGCACTTCCTGCCGGATGTATACGTTCCATGTGAGGTTTGCCATGGAAAACGGTATAACCGCGAAACCCTTGAAGTGAAATACAAAGATAAAAATATCTCCGACGTCCTTGGAATGACCGTCGAAGATGCAGTGAAATTCTTTGAAAACATCCCTAAGATCAACCGGAAGCTGCAGACCATCTTTGACGTAGGTCTTGGTTACATCACATTGGGTCAGCCGGCCACCACGTTATCGGGAGGGGAAGCCCAGCGTGTCAAACTGGCGTCCGAATTGCATCGCCGTTCGACAGGCCGCTCTCTCTACATCCTCGATGAGCCGACGACTGGACTTCACGTCGATGACATCGCCCGTCTCCTTGTCGTCCTTCAACGACTCGTTGAAAACGGGGACACGGTCCTTGTCATCGAACACAATCTCGATGTCATCAAGGCAGCCGACTACCTTGTGGATCTTGGTCCGGAAGGCGGGGACAAAGGCGGTAAAATCGTCGCAACCGGCACCCCTGAAAAAGTGGCCGAAGTACAGGGCTCCTACACAGGTAAATACCTGAAACCCGTCCTCGAACGCGATCGTGAACGGATGAAAAAGAAAATCCGCGAAAAAGAAGAAGTCACAAACTAATCCAAAAGAGAGATGCATCGAGCATCTCTCTTTTCCTTAACCAAACGGGGAATATAGAAAAACACCTCCCGATACCTACCCAAACTCAGCCTCAAGATGGAGTCTAGGCACACTTCCCATATGAGAAAATATGATTATAACAAATGCATTGAAACTTTTTGCCCAGCGTATCGTAAATAATAGTAGAGGAGATGATGAAGATGGAGACCAATAAGGTACTGTCAGCTCTATGCTATTTTAGTATATTTTTTGCCGGCTTCCTATTTCCCCTGATCGTCTATTTTGTATCAGATCATCCATACGTGAAAAAGGATGCCAAATCAGCATTTTTATCTCACTTGTTACCGGTCATAGCGGTGCCCCTTGTATTCGCAGGTTTGGTTATGGATATGGGGGTTTTCGCAAGTGGGGCGGGGCTGCCTGTCTTCACCGTCATCATGATCGGTTTAGCCATATTACTTAGTGTTGTCGTGGTCATTTGGAATGTGTATAAGGGCATCAAAGTACTTTTATAATCAATAAAGGGGATGAAAGAGTATGAATGAAGAACGTAAACGCATTTTGGATATGTTGGAAAATGGAACGATTTCGGCACAGGAAGCTGTGGCATTATTAGAAGCACTTGAAGAAAAGCCGCATACATCGAAGCCGAAAAAAGAGAAGGATTTCCTTGATGAGTTTGTATCGATTTTTCAAGATGAAAAAAAGGGTGAAAAAGACCACTCATCCCATTCAGGGAATCCGAAAGATAAGCTCCTTGATTTCATGAATTCGGCCCTCTCTAAGATCAAGAGCTTCGACTTCGACTTTCAATGGAATCAATCGGTGGAATTGTCCCATGTTTACCAGCAGCCGAATACGGAATTTGAAAAAATTGATATCGATGTGGCCAATGGAAAGGTGGAGCTTATTCCATGGGATGGTGAGGAAGTCCGGGTAGAATGTGAAGCCAAGGTGTATCGTACGGAAGACAATGAAGAAGCGAGAAAGCAGTTCATGGAGAATACGTCCTTTGCCATCGACGGTGATACCCTCTATTACTCGACCCAATTAAAGTGGATGAAGGTGGACTCCAAGCTGTATATCCCGAAACACCAGTATAAAAGGATTTCTGTCCGTTTATTCAATGGTGGGTTAAAAGCAAAGAATTTAGAGGTTCAGGACCTCCGTGCCAAGGCTGCCAATGGGAAGATCCAGATCGACCGCCTGACTTCGAAGAAAGCGGAAGTCGAAACGTCCAATGGTGCGATTTCCATTCTGAACGCGAAAGCGGATCATGTGGAGGCAGAATCCATTAACGGCAAGGTGCACGTCGAAGGGGATATCTCGTACTCAGATGTTCAATCCCTGAATGGAAATATCGTATGTGCACTGACAGGGGAGAAATCCGATACGGTACACGCAAAAACAGTGACGGGTAATATCGATTTGTATGTTCCTGAAAACATCAACATTTCCGGTGAAGCCAAATCGAACTTCGGTAGTTTCAAGGTCGAACTGCAGGGTATTGATGTATTAGAGGAAAAAAATGAAGTGGTGCAGAAATCGATCCGATTCAGCCGTAAGACTGATTCAGCCGATAAGCTTCATCTTTTTGCGGAAACAAAAGCGGGATCTGTCCTCATAAAAAAACATGAACAGAAGAATGTTAATAAGGACAACGCATAAGATGAGAAAGAAGGAATAATGATGAAAAAACGATTAGCACGATCAAGGTCTGACCGCAAGCTTGCCGGGGTGATTGGAGGATTGTCACGTTATGTAGGGATTGATTCAACGATCCTTAGGGTGATCTTCATCATTCTTCTCATTCCAACTGGGTTTTTCCCACTGGCTGTCGTTTATGGTTTATTGGCCTTCGTGCTGCCACATGAGGAGGAAGCCATCAGATAATGAGATGGATTATTGGAATTTTAATCAATGCAGTGATCTTTATTGCATTAGCCGGCTTTTTTGACGGGTTTGAAGTGTCGGGGATCGCAGCGGCGATTGGAGCGAGCTTTATCCTATCGATTCTGAATGTGCTTGTGAAACCGATTTTGATTATCCTGACATTGCCGGTCACGATTTTATCACTGGGACTGTTTTTATTCGTCATCAACGCCATCACGTTATTACTGACGGATGGACTGATGGGAAGCAGTTTTGAACTATCAGGTTTCGGCATGGCCTTTCTGGCATCGATCATTTTGTCACTTGCCAATTTGGTCATCCAGAAAGCGGTGCTCGACCCGATGAAAGAGAAATGAACACCAAAGGACTCCGGTTTTCCCAAGCCGGAGTTTTTTTATGATCAAAAAAGGTGTTTCTTATTTTGAAATAGAAATACTTGGAAAGGGGAGGAGTGTCATATGAAAATTTCAACGGGTGTGATCAAGGGGTATGGGGGTATCGATGTACCGTACACACGATTATCCCAGGGAGAAAACGCCGAAGGGATCGCCATCCTCTTGCCGGGGCTCGGTTACACCGTGCAGGCACCTTTGCTTCATTATTCGACAGGCATTTATCTGGAAAAGGGATTCGACGTGCTGCATGTTAACTATAAATATACTGGTGCGGACTACGAAACGTTTTCTGTAGAAGAGGTGGATGATGCTTTAAAGCACGATGTGAATAACATCATCGATAGGGTCTTGCAGGATCATGCCTATCCACATATCCACATAGTGGCTAATTCGTTTGGGACACTGGCTTTAGGTCATGAAGCAGCAAGGGAGTCCATGAAGGATGCCAAGCTCATCTGGTTGACCCCCTTACTGAAAGAGGATGAAATCTTTCAGGCCATGTTGGATAGTAAGCAGGAAGGGCTTTGTATCATTGGTGATGAAGATCGTCATTATGATGAGGGGCGATTCAATGAACTCAAAGCGAATCAACGCTTGGAGCTGCATTTGATCAAAGGGGTCAACCATAGTCTTGAGCATGGGTTCAATGTCCTCGATTCCATCTCCACCCATAAAGAGCTCATGTCGATCATCAAAGCATTCTCAGAAGCGTAGCCGGAGCTGCGCTTTTCTTCATTGGTTTGACCAAGTAAGCCTCCTTGCGCTTTTCTCCATTATTGCTAAAATAGGTTAGAGTACGCTTATAAATATGAAGCGAGTGTAACGTGAAGGAGGAGCTACTTTTGGCTAAAGTTCGCACAAAAGATATCGTCGAGAAGTTTAAGTTGGAGCTTGTCGGCGGAGAAGAGGGTTTACATAGACCGATTACGACGAGTGATATTTCCCGTCCCGGACTCGAAATTGCAGGGTATTTCAACTACTATCCCGCCGAACGCATTCAATTACTGGGGAAGACCGAATTATCCTTCCTCGAATTGCTGGATGAAGCAGAACGCAAGCGCAGGATGGAAGCGCTCTGTACAGATATCACCCCTGGCATCATTATTTCGAGAGACCTGGAGATACCGGATGAGCTGGTGGAAGCGGCGAATCGTTATGATGTCCCTGTCATGCGTTCATCTATGAAAACGACAAGGTTTTCTTCAAGACTGACGAATTACTTGGAAAGTAAGCTTGCTCCTACTACGGCCATCCACGGTGTATTGGTCGACATCTATGGGGTCGGTGTATTGATCACTGGAAAAAGCGGCGTCGGGAAAAGTGAAACCGCCCTTGAGCTTGTGAAAAGAGGGCATCGCCTTGTGGCCGATGATTGTGTGGAAATCAGACAGGAAGACATGGATACATTGATCGGCAGTTCTCCTGAGCTGATCGAACATCTCCTTGAAATCCGGGGACTCGGGATCATCAATGTGATGACGCTGTTCGGAGCCGGAGCCGTGCGAAACTACAAACGCATTACCCTGTGCATCAATCTTGAGCTGTGGGATAAAACGAAACAATATGACCGCCTTGGACTGGAAGAAGAGACAATGAGAATCATCGATACGGATATTACGAAATATACCGTGCCGGTCCGCCCGGGACGAAATCTTGCCGTCATCATCGAAGTGGCTGCCATGAACTTCCGCCTGAAACGGATGGGCGTCAATGCTGCCGAACAATTTACAAACCGTCTGGCTGATGTGATTGAAGACGGGGAGAATGAAGATATCTAAGCTTTACATATAATAAAAAAGGAGAGACACAATGAACGAGAATATTACGCCAATCGATCCTATTGCCATTTCACTCGGTCCGATCCAGGTACACTGGTATGGAGTCATCATCGGACTTGGAATTGCTCTGGGACTATACTTAGTCATCCGTGAAAGCAAGCGTTTAGGTCTTCATCCTGATACCTTCATCGATTTGCTCGTCTGGGCGATTCCCATCGCCATTATCTGCGCGAGGATATATTATGTTGCCTTTGAGTGGGACAATTATTATGCCGATCACCCCGGGGATATCATCAAAGTATGGAATGGCGGGATTGCCATCCATGGCGCGTTGATCGGATCCGTTCTGACCACGGTTGTTTTTGCGAAAGTGAAAGGACTGTCTTTCTGGAAACTGACGGATATCGCCGCACCAAGCATCATCCTCGGTCAGGCGATCGGACGCTGGGGGAACTTTGTAAACCAGGAGGCCCACGGTGGTGAAGTGTCACGTGCATTCCTTGAAGGTTTAAAGCTTCCTGATTTTATCATCAATCAAATGTATATTGACGGTGCGTATTACCAGCCTACCTTCTTATATGAATCTCTTTGGAGTTTCGCAGGGTTGATCCTGCTTCTTGTCCTGAGAAGAAAAGCCGACTGGCTGCGCCGGGGGGAATTGTTCCTCGTATATGTAGTATGGTATTCGATCGGACGCTTCTATGTAGAGGGACTGAGGACGGATAGTCTGATGCTCGGATCTTTAAGATTCGCTCAAGTGATTTCCATCGTCCTGATCATTGCCGCGATTGCTGTGTTCTTTTACAGAAGAAAAGCGGGTCTTGCCCAAAAGGCATACGATGAAAAGGCAGATACAGTGAACGCATAATAAAGGGGAGAGGGAACTATGTGGATGTCATCTTTGAAAAATGGCGGACTCACAGGATTGAAAACGACGTGGTCATTGGGGAAAGTCATTTTTCCCATTACGCTGATCGTCTTTTTGCTGCAGTACACACCGGTCCTGCCGTGGATCATGGAGAAGATCTCGCCGTTCATGAGGCTTCTCGGTCTTTCTGGTGATGCGGCGATTCCCCTTGTCCTTGGGAATTTTCTTAACCTATATGCAGGGATCGGAGGGATTTTGTCCCTTGATTTAACGGTGAAAGAAGTCTTCATCATTGCGGTGATGCTGTCTTTCTCACATAATCTGTTCATTGAATCGACGGTCGCGTCAAAAGTGGGCGTGAAAATCTGGCTGATTGTCACGGTGAGGATCGGACTCGCCCTTCTGTCTGCCGTCATCATCAATCTCGTATGGAGCGGTGGATCTGATATTGCCAAGTATGGCATGATGCCACCACAACAGGCGGAGCCCGATGGATGGGGTGAGATCGTCTTACTTGGCCTTGAGAAAGCAGGGTTCGGTGTCCTTCAATTGGCGCTGATCGTCATTCCCCTGATGATCATCATTCAGGTGATGAAAGATTTGAAATGGATGGATGCATTTTCCCGCTGGATGTCCCCTGCTACACGGGCCCTCGGGATGAATGAGAATACGTCGACGACAATGGTGGCGGGACTCGTCATCGGTCTTGCCTACGGGGCGGGTGTCATGATCCAGGCGGTCAAGGAAGATGGAGTGAGTAAGAAAGATGTCACGATCGCTTTCCTCTTTTTAGTGGCATGTCACGCAGTGGTGGAGGATACAGTGATCTTCATCCCCCTTGGCATACCTGTACTGCCACTTCTTTTGATCAGGTTGGTGACCGCCATCCTGTTAACCATGGCAGTCGCATATATCTGGAATAAAGTTGATGCTAAGAAAGAAAAGGAGCTGCATTATGAGCAGGATTACAACAATTCTATTTGACTTGGATGGGACATTGATCAACACGAATGATCTGATCATTTCATCCTTTTTGCATACATTGAATCATTATTATCCGGGGCAATACGGGGAAGAGGACGTTCATCCTTTTATGGGACCGCCCCTTGAAGAGTCCTTCGGTGGATTGGATCCCGATAAGATGGAAGAAATGTGTGCTCACTATCGTGCCTACAATCACGAGCATCATGATTCCCTCGTGACAGAGTTCGAGGGAGTCTATGAAACCGTGAAGACCCTTTACGACAATGGTTACAAATTAGCGATCGTGTCGACGAAGGTCCGTGATGTGGTATTGAAAGGATTGGATCTGATGAATCTTCGTCCGTTCTTTGACGTCATCATCACCCTGGATGAGGTGGAGAACGCGAAGCCCCATCCAGAACCGATCGAAAAAGCACTGGTGCTATTGGGATCTTCCCCTTCTGAAGCCATCATGATCGGAGACAATCACCACGACATTTTAGCCGGGAAAAATGCAGGCGTCCTGTCTGCAGGTGTTGCCTGGAGTGCTAAGGGAAGAGAACATCTTGCCCACTACGAACCGGACTTCATGCTTGAAGACATGAAGGACTTACTGGCGATCGTTGGAGCTCCGACTGCATGAGACGGACGACCCGCTATCCTGTTGAAGGAGCAAATTCCCTCTGGCATGTGTACAAAACCGTACCATTCGGGAAGGTCGTCAAAAATTTCATCGTCATCCAGCTCGCGCGATACACGCCGTTTTTAGGGATGAAGAATTGGCTGTATAAGACGTTTCTGAGGATGAAGATCGGTGAACACACGTCATTCGCCCTGATGGTGATGCTGGATGTGATGTTTCCGGAGAAGATTTCAGTGGGACGGAATACGGTCATCGGCTATAATACAACGATCCTTGCCCATGAGTATTTGATCAAAGAGTACCGCCTGGGAGAGGTGGAGATCGGATCGGAAGTGATGATCGGTGCCAACACGACGGTATTACCGGGCGTGAAGATCGGTGACGGTGCCATCGTCTCGGCAGGTACCCTTGTACATAAAGACGTTCCGGCAGGGGCCTTCGTCGGTGGGAATCCGATGAAAGTCATCTATACGAAAGACGAGTTGGCCGAAAGATGGCGGGAAGACAGCATCTATGGGTTGAATAAAGAAGAATAAGGGAAAAGGCAAAGATAGAGTGGATTCTGTCTTTGCCTTTTTTATTAGTATGAAAACGGCAGAAAAACCAGCCACCGACCTCCACACAATTCACCCCTCGAAAACGGTTGACGAATAAAAAAAGAAACGCTACACTACAAATAACTTTATTTTATTAGCACATTAGCGAACTAAAGGATATCTGAATAATCTAGAAGTAGTAACAATCCCTCCTTAAGGGAAAAATAGATGAATTAATACGCCAAAGGTGGTTCTTATGACTAAGTTATTTATGTTCGAGAAGCCATTGGGAATGAGAGATACATTTCCTGATTTATATGAGATCAAAGATCAGACGAAGAAGAAAATGGAACAGGCCATGAAGCTATGGGGTTACCGGTTCATTGAAACCCCGAGTCTGGAGTATTATGAGACCGTAGGGGAAGCATCGGCCATCCTCGATCAACAATTATTCAAGCTATTGGATCAACAGGGGCATACACTCGTGTTAAGGCCTGATATGACAGCTCCGATCGCGCGGATTGCAGCGTCGAAGCTATTAAAAGAAGAAGCGCCTCTCAGACTTGCCTATTCCAATTCAGTCTTCAGGGCCCAGCAGAGGGAAGGGGGCCGGCCGGCAGAATTCGAACAGGTGGGGATCGAATGCATCGGGGATGATTCCGTCAGCGCCGATGCCGAAGTGATCGCCCTTATGGTGTCGGTCCTCAAAGAAGCAGGCTTGGAGCATTTTAAGATTTCCATCGGGCATATCGGATTCGTACAGGAACTGTTCACTCAAATCGTCGGAACCGAAGAACGGGCAGATACGTTAAGAAGATATTTATATGAAAAAAATTATGTCGGATATCGTCAGCATGTCAACGAACTGGCCCTGTCATCCATCGATAAAGAACGGCTGTTCAGATTCCTGCAATTACGGGGATCGGAAGATGTGCTCGGTGAAGCACATGGCCTCCTCGAAGGAGGAAAAGGACTGGGTGCTCTGGAACAGCTGAAAGATCTGTGGAGTATTTTAAAGGATTATGAAGTCGAGAAATATGTGAAATTCGACTTGAGCCTTGTCAGCCACATGAGCTATTATTCCGGCATTTTATTTGAAGTGTACGGAGAGAATGTCGGGTTTGCCATCGGAAACGGCGGACGCTACAATAAGCTACTTGAAAAGTTTGGCAAGAATTCCGGGGCAACAGGCTTCGGGTTACGCCTTGACTATGTACTGGAAGCCATGAAGGTTGAATTATCTTCCACCCTTCAGCAGTGTGTACTGTTCAGTGATGAGCGCAGGAAAGAAGCCATCGGCTTGGCCCGTGAATTGAGAAATGAAGGGGTCGAGGTTGTGCTGCAGAACTGGAAGGGTGTAGGAGATGTGGATGAGTTCACGAAGGGTTTCAGCAACGTCCACTTTGTCGTGGGACAGGACCGGAAAGGCGGTGAGACATCATGAGTTCATTGACGATTGCCATGCCTAAAGGCAGGATATTCGAAGAAGCAGTGGAACTATTAAGGAAGGCCGATTACAATCTTCCGCCTGAATTCGATGATTCACGAAAGCTCATCATCGAAGTGCCCGAGGAGGATCTGCGTTTCATCCTCGCCAAACCAATGGATGTCCCGACCTATGTGGAGCATGGTGTCGCTGACTTAGGGATTGCCGGGAAGGACGTCATGCTTGAAGAAGAGAGGGACGTATATGAGCTCCTCGACCTGCGGATCAGCGGATGTTACTTGGCGGTTGCGGGACTTCCGAACACGAAGATGAGTGATGTGGCGCCGAAGATCGCGACGAAATATCCCAATGTCGCTTCATCCTATTTCCGGGAGCAGGGGGAGCAGGTGGAAATCATTAAATTGAACGGATCCATCGAACTCGCCCCATTGATCGGGCTTGCCGACCGCATCGTCGATATTGTATCAACGGGTCGGACCCTGAAAGAAAACGGCCTCGTCGAATATGAAACCATCGTCGGCATCACTTCACGCCTCATCGTCAACCCCGTCAGCTACCGGATGAAAGACGAAAAAATCGAAGACCTCGTCACCCGGCTGACGCGCATCATCGAGTGAGAGGGACCGGGTGAGAGGGACGGACCTCTCTTCGTCGGGTCCGGAATGTAGTGTTGGCAGTCATTTAAGAAGCTTTCGGGACGGATGATCGGTGAAAACCGAGGTCCGTCCCTCTAAAATAGAAATTACATAGGGTGACGGGTCCTGATAACAGGTCCGTCCCTCCTAAAGGTTGGTGAATTCTGTGAAGATTATTAGGGATAGTAGCGGGGCGTCGATTAAGCGTTCTGTGGATAGTGGTACGGAGGAGCAGCGCAGGGCTGTCCAGGGGATCATTTCTTCCGTGAAAAAGGATGGAGACAAAGCCGTACGTGAGTATACAGAGACATTCGATGGTGTCCATTTGGAGAACTACAAAGTTTCCGAGAAAGAAATAGAAGAAGCATTTTCCTCTCTCGATCCGGAAATGGTCTCCATCATCGAAGAAGCGGCGGATAATATTCGTGCCTTTCATGCAGAGCAAAAGAGGTCATCATGGTTCAGTACAGATGAAGACGGAACGATGTTAGGTCAAAAGCTCACACCCCTCGATTCGGTCGGTGTGTACGTTCCGGGTGGGACGGCAGCCTATCCTTCGTCCGTATTGATGAATGTACTGCCGGCAAAGGTAGCAGGGGTAAAAAGAATTACCATGGTTTCACCTCCAGGCAAGGACGGGACGTTATCTCCAGGGGTTCTCGTGGCCGCAAAGGTAGCAGGAGTAGAGGAAATCTTTAAAGTCGGTGGTGCTCAAGCCGTTGCTGCGCTGGCATACGGGACGGAATCGATCACACCTGTGGATAAGATCACGGGGCCGGGAAACATTTACGTCGCCCTGGCAAAACGGGAAGTGTTCGGTGATGTGGATATTGATATGATTGCAGGACCGAGTGAAATCGTGATCCTGGCCGACGGAAATCAGCGTGCTGATGAAATCGCGGCAGACCTTCTTTCCCAGGCGGAGCATGATGCCCTTGCTTCAGCAGTCCTCGTGACCCCTTCATCGGCACTTGCGGAAGAAGTATCCGCTGAGGTTGAGCGTCAACTGGCCACTCTGCCGCGTGAAGAGATCGCCCGTCAATCCATCCTCGATTACGGTGCCATTTATGTGACGGGAGATATAGAAGAAGGGATCAGCCTCGTCAATGAGCTCGCGGCTGAGCATCTGGAAATCTTGACGGATAAGCCTTTTGAAACGATGGCGAAAATTCGCCACGCCGGGGCGATCTTCCTCGGGCGATACAGCTCTGAGCCTGTCGGTGATTATTTTGCAGGACCGAATCATGTTCTGCCGACGAACGGGACAGCCCGTTTCTCAAGTCCGTTGAATGTGGATGAATTTATGAAGAAGACAAGTGTCATCTCCTATAGCGAAACGGCACTGAAGAAAAACTACGAAAAAATCGCGAAACTTGCCCGCTTAGAGGGCCTTGAAGCCCATGCGAGGGCAGTGGAGATTCGATTCGATAAAGAAAAATAGGGAAGAGGGACAAGCCTACAAAGGTGAGGCTTGTCCCTCCAAAAAAGGAGGACATCATGGTGAGAAGTGCAGAGATTGTGCGTAAGACGAATGAGACAGATATCCGGTTGAGTTTTGGAATCGATGGGGAAGGGAATTCGAAGATCGAGACAGGGGTCCCGTTCATGAGTCATATGATGGATCTATTCACGAAGCATGGACAATTTGATTGTACGATTGAGGCAAACGGGGACACGGAGGTCGACGATCACCATACGACAGAGGATATCGGGATCTGCCTCGGCCAGGCATTGCTTGAATCACTGGGAGATAAGAAAGGCATCAAGCGTTATGGATCGGCCATGGTCCCGATGGATGAAGCCCTGGCTCAAGTCGTGGTGGACCTGAGTAACCGCCCTCACCTTGAATTCCGTGCAGAACTTCCCAGTCAGAAAGTGGGGACATTCGATACGGAGCTTGTTCATGAATTCCTTTGGAAGCTCGCCCTTGAAGCAAGGATGAACCTTCATGTCATCGTGCATTACGGTCACAATACCCACCATATCATTGAAGCGATCTTCAAAGCACTGGGACGCGCCCTGGATGAAGCGACCACAATCGATCCCCGTGTAAAAGGGGTACCATCAACGAAGGGGATGTTATGATTCATGATTGGAATTGTGGATTATGGAATGGGAAATCTGTTCAGTGTCAGTAAAGCACTGGAACGATTGAACGTCCCTTACTTTATAAGTGATGTACAAGAAGAGTTATTGAGTGCTGATGGGTTGATTTTGCCCGGGGTCGGGGCCTTTAAGGATGCTATGAGTCTCCTTAAAACCACCCATCTGAAAGAGACGATCCTGACGTTTGCGGAAAGCGGTAAGTCGCTCCTTGGCATTTGTTTAGGCATGCAGCTCCTATTTGAGGAAAGTAAGGAAAATGGAATGACGAAGGGATTGGCTCTGCTGCCTGGGGAAGTGCTCCGCATTCCGAAAGAAGATAGTGAAGGGAATGCCTTTAAAGTCCCTCATATGGGCTGGAACCTTCTACGTTACCAGAAAAACTCCACCCTTTTAGAAGGGTTAACGGAAGGCTATGTTTACTTTGTGCATTCCTATTATGTGCACGAAGGATCCAAAGACGTGATTGTGGCAAGCGCAGATTACGCGGGAGTGGAGATTCCGGCCGTCGTTAGTCGTGACAATATTTACGGCATGCAGTTCCACCCTGAAAAAAGCGGTGAGCTTGGCATGCAGCTGTTAGAAAACTTTACAAAACGGGTGAAGGAGAGGGTCTCATGAGTTTTACGATTTATCCAGCCATCGATATGCGAGGCGGGAAATGCGTACGATTGGTGCAGGGGGATTATAATCAGGAAACGGTGTACGGAGACTCCCCGTTCGATATGGCGAAGAAATTCGCGGGTGAAGGCGCAGAGTGGATCCATATGGTGGATCTTGACGGAGCAAAGGAAGGCTCTCGGATCAATGATGAATTCGTGATTGCCGTTACAGAAAAACTCGATGCCAAGGTTCAAATCGGAGGAGGCATCCGCTCCAAAGACGATATCGAACACTATTTGAACAGGGGTGTCGACCGTGTCATCATTGGCAGCATTGCTGTTTCCAACACGGAATTAGTGAAAGAATGGCTTCGGGAATATGGAGATAAGATCGCTATCGGACTTGATGCGAAGGATGGCTATGTGGCGACCCATGGCTGGCTGGAAACCTCTGCTCTTAAAGCAGTCGATCTTGGAAAGGAACTCGCTGAAGCCGGTGCGGAAACATTCATTTTTACCGATATTGCCACAGACGGAATGCTATCTGGTCCCAATGTTGAAGCAGTTGTGGATCTTGCCGAACAAACGGGGAAATCAGTGATTGCGTCTGGAGGCATTAGCTCACTGGAAGATCTGAGGACGTTAAAGGAATATGAATCCCGTGGCGTATCAGGGGCCATTTGCGGGAAATCCCTTTACACAGGGAAGTTCACTGTCAGTGAGGCTGTAAACGAGGTGAGGTCATGTTAACGAAACGTATCATCCCTTGCCTGGACGTAAAGGACGGCCGGGTGGTAAAAGGCATCCAGTTCGTGGAACTGCGGGATGCGGGTGACCCCGTTGAGCTTGCCAAGGTATACGATGAGCAAGGTGCAGATGAACTGGTATTCCTGGATATATCCGCTTCACATGAAGGCCGAAAGACCATGGTCGAGGTCGTTCAGCATGTGGCAGCCGAATTGGCGATTCCTTTTACAGTGGGTGGAGGGATCAATTCGGTGGAGGATATGAAAGCGATCCTCCGGGCGGGGGCGGACAAGGTCTCCCTGAACACAGCAGCCGTGCTTCGGCCTGAGCTGGTCCGGGAAGGGGCCGATTACTTTGGATCCCAATGTATCGTAGTGGCGATTGATGCCAAATATGACGAAGGAACCAAGGGGTGGAAGGTATACACCCACGGAGGCAGGAAGCTGAAAGACCTTGATGCCGTTGAATGGGCGAAGGAAGTGGAAGCCCTCGGAGCGGGGGAAATCCTACTGACGAGCATGGACAGCGATGGAGAGAAGAGAGGTTTTAACCTGGCTCTTACAAAGGCAGTCAGCGAAGCGGTGTCGATTCCCGTGATCGCTTCCGGCGGTGCCGGGAATGCCGGTCACTTTAAAGACGTGTTCACTGAAGGGAAAGCCGATGCGGCCCTGGCAGCTTCCATTTTTCATTATAAAGAAACGAGTGTAGAAGAAGTAAAAAGCTACTTACGGAAAGAAGAGGTGCACGTACGATGACAAACACTGATTGGATCACATCCGTGAAGTATGACGACAAGGGCCTTGTGCCCGCCATCGTGCAGGATGCTGCAACGAAGGATGTACTCACATTAGCCTATATGAATGAAACATCACTTAGAAAAACCGTTGAGACCGGGGAGACTTGGTTCTATTCCCGGTCGCGTCAAGAACTTTGGCATAAGGGTGAAACGAGCGGGAATACACAAACGGTGGAGAATATCACGTGGGATTGCGATCAAGATGCCCTTCTGGTCCTCGTCTCGAAGAAAGGTCCTGCCTGCCATAAGGGTGAGGACAGCTGTTTCCACGAAAAAGTCTTTGGTGGGGAGAGTTCATCAAAAGAAAATATCCTTCTCACTCTGGAAAAACTGATCGAAAATCGTGAAATCGAGCGTCCCCAAGGAGCCTACACAACCTACCTGTTTGAAGAAGGAGTCGACAAAATCCTGAAAAAAGTAGGGGAAGAAGCTTCAGAAGTAATCATTGCCGCAAAAAACAGGGACAGTGAAGAGTTGAAATGGGAAGTCGCCGACCTTTTCTACCACGTACTCGTCCTACTAAGGGAACAAGAACTTCCACTCGAAGATGTGTTGGGTATCCTCGTGGAACGTCATAATAAATAACACCCTTGAGGGACGGACCTTCGCGCCTGGCGCGAAGGTCCGTCCCTCAAAATATGGTAGTTTAGTACGGGTGTATTGTATGATATACTACTGTAGTTATACTATGAACGTTTCGGAGGACTTTGATGAGAAAAGGGTCAAAATTAAGTAGTCAAGAAGCGAAAGTGTTGTCTTTTGTCCCGACTGGTGAGTATTACTACAACAAAGGGATGAAAGCTTATCAACGTCGTGAGCTAAAGAAATCGTTAAAATATTTAAATAGAGCATTTCAATTAGAACCGATTGAACCGATGATTGCCTGTCAATTATCGATTGTGTATACAGAACTGGGTGAATACAAGCGTTCCAATGATTTATTGCATAACATACTAGAGGATCTCGATCCGCGTATGACGGAATGCCATTATTTCTTGGCCAACAACTATGCCCACATGGGTTTATTTAAAGAGGCGTATGAACAGGTCTCCACCTATCTTGATAAAGAAGAATACGGTGAATTCGTCGAGGATGCCGAAGACTTGCTGGAGCTTCTGGAACTCGATTCCGACTTGATTGTGGATGATCTGTATGAGCATGATGAGCTCATCGTCCAGCAGGAAAAAGCAAGGGATCTCCTCGAATCCGGTCACTTCCAGAAAGCGGTGGATACCTTACAAGAGGTCATCCGGGACTATCCTGAATTCTGGTCGGCTTATAATAATCTGGCTCTTGCCTACTTCTATCTGGGAGAAGTGGATAAAGCGTCCGCCACTCTGGAAGAGGTGCTTGAGAAGAATCCGGGTAATCTTCATGCATTGTGCAATACGGCGGTATTTTATTTCTACCAAAAACGCCATGACCAGCTTGACCAACTGATCCAGGGTCTTGAGAAGGTCCGTCCCCTGCTCCATGAGCACCGTTACAAGCTCGGTGCCACATTTGCACTTGTGGGTCATTCAAAGCGTGCGTATGATTGGCTGAAGTCCCTTCAGAAGGTCGGCTTCGAAGGCGATGCAAGCTTTTATTACTGGTTGTCTTATTCAGCTTATGAGACAGGTCATGAGGACACGGCCCGTAATGCGTGGAAAAAGGTACTGGATATCAACCCTGAAAAAGAAGGGCTCGAGCCTTGGAACGACCAAAGACCGGCGGAAGGCTTTGAAAATCACGTCACATCCATTTTAAAAAAGCTTCAAAGTGAGTATACGGAAGAAAAACTATTCGGCCTTTTCCTGACCTCCATCTCTGATAATCAAAGGGCCATCCTCACTCACGCAGACTTTTGCGATATAGAGGATCTGTCAATTGTCGAGAAGGTGTATTTGGCGCAAGTGTTGAATAGTAACGGCAATAGCTCGATCAAGGTGAATCAGGAAATCCAGAATATGCATCAGGTCGCCCTTCATCTATATGGCAACCATCACCCGATCACGAGCGTGGAATCCGGTTTGTTCCTTACGTGGTTCACAATCGCCTACCGGGGCATCAAAGAACGGGAAACCTTCAAGAATGCCAAAGCATTTGCAGCGGCAACGGAATTCGTCTGGAATCGCCTCAGGAATGAAAAGGTGACGAAGAAGCAGCTTTGCGACCGGTTTGACTTATCCACAAGCACACTGACAAAATATATAGCGGTCGTGGAAAGTTACCTGCCCTGAGCATATTTTTGGACGGTATGAACCTAATTTTTATAGGATAGGTGTAGGAAGTAAATACTATAGGTTGAAGGCTTCTGGACGCCATTCCACCCTTTGCCCATAGTATTGAATAAAGAATGTGCTTACGACTGTTTCGGAAGGAGAATGTCATTATGTCTGAAGAAAAAATTTATGATGTAATCATTGTAGGTGCAGGCCCTGCAGGAATGACTGCAGCTGTTTATACGTCACGTGCAAGCCTTTCAACGCTAATGCTTGAAAGAGGAGTGCCGGGCGGACAAATGGCGAATACGGAAGAAGTGGAAAACTATCCTGGCTTCGACCATATTCTTGGACCTGACCTTTCTAATAAAATGTTCGACCATGCAAAAAAATTCGGTGCGGAATACGCATACGGAGACATCAAGGAAATCGTGGACGGCGAGGATTTTAAAATCGTCAAAACCGGTTCAAAAGAATTCAAGGCCCGTGCCGTGATCATCACAACGGGTGCAGAATACAAGAAAATCGGTGTCCCTGGTGAAAAAGAACTGGGTGGACGCGGAGTATCTTACTGTGCCGTATGTGACGGAGCATTCTTCAAAGGAAAAGACCTTGTTGTCGTAGGTGGAGGGGACTCTGCCGTCGAGGAAGGGGTTTACCTGACCAGATTCGCTAACAAAGTGACAATCGTTCACCGCCGTGACGAGCTCCGTGCTCAAAAGATCCTGCAACAGCGTGCGTTTGATAACGAGAAAGTGGATTTCATCTGGAACCACACCATAAAAGAGATTAACGATAAAGACGGTAAAGTCGGAAGTGTGACCCTTGTATCCACTGAAAATGGAGAAGAAACAGACTTCCAGGCAGATGGTGTCTTCATCTATATCGGAATGCTTCCATTGACGAAGCCATTCGCGAACCTCGGTATCATCAACTCTGAAGGATACATCGAAACAAACGAACAAATGGAAACAAAGGTACCTGGTATCTTTGCAGCCGGCGATGTCCGTGAAAAACAACTTCGCCAAATCGTAACAGCAACAGGCGACGGCAGCATCGCCGCGCAAACGGCTCAGCACTATATCGAAGAGCTTAAGGAAAAAGTCAAAAACGGTTAATGTAACGAAGCCTTACGGAAGGGGATCCCTCTCGTAAGGCTTTTTTCATGGGTCAATTTTTCTTATGCTTGTTAAACACATACACCAACTCCGACAGGGTCAACTTCTTTAATCCTTCATCACATGGCTTGTAAACACCAGCTTCTACCAACCGACGGATAAACTGCTGTCTCTGCCGTTCAACGGCTTCACGTAAAAATGGCATGCGTGTTCACTCCTTTTGGATTCTTAAGGTTAGTGTACGGAGTTCATTCGGGAAAGTCTTTTAGTTTGTTAAGTTTTCTACCAATTTAGAATTCTTTGTAAGGTTTCCTAACATAATAGTCCAAATCCCCTGGCAGGACATGTATAATCAACATATTCCCTGTTTAGGAGGATGAGGCAGCCGTGGATAATGAACCTTCCTATAAAGATAAGAAAGTGATTTCCATCGGAGTTGTGAGCGAATTGACCGGGTTGACCGAGAGGAAGATCCGTTATTACGAAGAGAAGAATCTGATCTTTCCACAACGCTCCAACAGGGGATATCGCAAATACTCCTTTTCCGATGTGGAACGATTGATGGATATTGCCGACCAGCGTGAAGAAGGGGTCACGACAAAAGAAATCAAACATGAACTCACCATAAAGGAAAGAAAAGAAGCCAAGAAAAAAATGATCAAAGGCCAGCTGAATGCACAGTTTGGGGTGCAGAAGAATTGATGAGGGATGGACCTCTGGTTGTTTGGAGAGCTGTCTGTGTGAATCCCTCCGACCGATCTTCCAAAAATAAACAGGATTACAACCCCTCCAACAGGGAATAACGACTATTATGAAAGTCATCTCAGTTTATTTCGGAAGGTCGGATCATGAATGAAAATGTTAAAAATCGCAGGGGTTGTCCTACTGTTTGCCCTTATTCCCATCGCCTACTTCAGTTTTTTTGCAGATGAGACAGAGTCATCTTCTAAGAAGCGGGTGATTGCATTGGGGGATTCCCTCACTTACGGCTATGGTGATAAGAAGGAAGCAGGTTATATCGGGCGGTTAGAAGAGAAAGTAAACAAAGAACATACGAAGAAGTCGTATAACTTCCAAAACTTAGGGATACCGGGGCAGCAGTCGGATCAGTTACTCGCACAAATCGTAAAGCCCGAGGTAGCCGAGGATTTAAGTGAAGCGGATGTATATATCATCAATATAGGAACCAATGATTTAATCAAGAATAATGGTGGAGACTTGTTCCCTTTACACCACGATGAGATCATGGAGGCGAAAAAGGACTATCTCGACAATCTGGATAAAATCCTGAATATTACCGGGACAGCGAGCAAAAAAGCGGATATCATCGTGTTGGGATTGTATAATCCGTACCCGGACAAAGACAGTGATAAAATCGAAGCATATGTGGATGATTGGAATAAGTCCATGAAGAAGGAAGCAGAAAAGCATGAAAATGTGAAATTTGTATCCACCAATCCATTATTCAAAGGAAAGTCCAAGGAAAACTATTTCCATGATTCTCTTCATCCTAATGGAAAAGGATACGAACTAATGGCAGATCAAATCATGAAGAATTATAACTTTTAACCTTAGTTTTACAGGATTCGCGGGAATTCGAGGAGATTTGTAAAACCGCCTCTTAAACATTAACAATTCCGTAATACCGTTTTAAATCTGTTGTAACACTAGTGAAACAATTTTCGGGTAGTATAGATAATAAGAAATTGACCCCCTTTTAAGTAATAAATCCCGTAGATGACACAGGAATCGCCTGTGTCTATTTTTTTTGCTTTTTTTTCTGTTATAGTGTGTGGGGTATACCTGTACTAATCATTTGCAGACACCTCAACATGTCTAAACCTGTCCCCGTATCTTTCGATGATAATCGACACGTTTTACGGCAGGCGGGGACATTGTAGCTTGTCTGCAATCATAGTATAATGTAAGGAATGAAGTTGACTGTAATCGGGACCGATCCATGTGTCCCGAATCATCAAGATTGAGGTGAAGGAAGTGCAACGTGTCACAAATTGTTTATATCTGGATGGAGACAAGGTGCTCCTTCTCCAAAAGCCCAGAAGGAACTGGTGGGTCGCCCCGGGCGGGAAGATGGAGTCCGGTGAATCGATCAGGGATGCCGTCATCCGGGAGTATCGCGAGGAAACGGGTATCTATTTAAAGAATCCTGATTTAAAAGGCGTCTTTACGTTCATTATTAAAGACGGTGATCAAATCGTTTCGGAGTGGATGATGTTCTCCTTCTTTGCAACAGAGGCGGATGGAGTCAATCTTCAGGAATCAGCAGAAGGCAAGATTAAATGGCATCCGATTGAAGACATCAAGAATTTACCGATGGCTGAAGGGGATTATCATATTCTGGACTATCTATTGCACGGAAAGAATACGATTTATGGAACATTCACCTATACGCCTGATTTTAAGTTATTATCTTATCGACTGGATCCAAGTTAAACAACGAACTTTTATATAGAATATTACGATTAAAGCGGGGGAAGAGCATGAGTACAGGTTCTGCAAACGATGTTCAATTGGTCATCATAACGGGTATGTCCGGAGCTGGCAAAACCGTTGCCATTCAAAGCTTTGAGGATTTAGGATTCTTCTGTGTGGACAATCTGCCGCCCACTCTTCTTCCAAAATTTTTGGAACTGATGAAAGAGTCCGGTAATAAAATGAATAAGGTCGCCCTTGTCATGGACCTCAGGGGAAGGGAATTCTTCGATCATCTATTTAAAGCATTGGATGAACTGGCGGAAACGTCATGGGTATCGCCTCAGATCCTCTATCTGGATGCAGATGATTCATCCCTGGTCAGACGGTACAAGGAAACGCGCCGTTCACATCCATTGGCGCCATTCGGCCTGCCTCTTGAAGGGATCCGACAGGAAAGGGAGCTCCTCGAGGAATTGAAGGGGCGTTCCCAACTGATCTATACCACTTCCACCATGAAGCCAAGGGAACTTAGGGAAAAGATTTTAACGGAATTCTCGGTGAACAAGAAAACGATTTTCACGGTGAACGTCGTATCCTTCGGTTTTAAACACGGTATTCCTATCGATGCCGATCTGGTGTTTGATGTGCGCTTCCTCCCAAACCCCCATTATATCGATCATATGAGACCGAAAACGGGGTTGGATGAAGAGGTTTCAACCTATGTGTTGAAATGGAATGAAACGAATAAATTCATCGAAAAGGTAACCGATTTACTCTCGTTCATGCTTCCCCAATACAAGCGTGAAGGAAAGAGTCAGCTTGTTGTGGCCATTGGATGTACAGGCGGACAACATCGTTCGGTTGCGCTGGCAGAGTATCTTGGACATCATTTTGAAAAAGACTACCAAACAAAAATTTCTCATCGAGATATCCAGAAGAGAAAGGGTCTAACAACATGACACATACACCCAAGGTCGTTGTGATCGGGGGAGGGACCGGCCTGTCGGTCCTCCTCAGGGGATTGAAGCGACACCCGATAGATATATCGGCCATCGTCACCGTTGCAGATGACGGCGGCAGTTCCGGTCGTTTGCGGGACAGCCTGGACATACCTCCACCGGGGGATATACGGAATGTCCTCGCTGCCCTCTCAGAAGTAGAGCCACTGGTTGAACAAATGTTTCAGCATCGATTTGAAACGACGAATGAACTTTCCGGTCATGCCCTCGGGAACTTGATCATCGCAGCCCTTGCTTCCATTACAGGGGACTTTGTCCATGCGATCCAGGAAATGAGCAGGGTATTGAATGTGAAGGGAAAGGTCCTTCCATCAGCGAATCAGAGTGTCATCCTGAAGGCTGAAATGGAGGATGGGACGATCGTGACGGGGGAATCCGCCATTCCGAAAGCCGGCAAGAAGATCAAACGTGTCTTTCTGAAGCCGGACAGCATCAAGGCATTAGGTGAAACGTTGCGGGCCATCAAGGAAGCCGATTTAATTGTGATGGGACCGGGAAGCCTATATACTAGTATCTTACCGAATCTCCTTGTTCCCGGAATTGGCGAAGCCGTCTGTCAGGCTGAAGCCAAGAAGATGTATATTTGCAATATCATGACCCAGGCAGGGGAGACCCTGGATTATTCAGCAAGCGACCACGTGAAGGCGTTATACGATCATCTTGAAACCCCGAGCATTGATTATATCCTGGTAAACAAGAAACAGGTGCCAAAAGAGGTACAGGAAAGATATAATGAAGAGCAGGCGAGCCCCGTTCATTTCGATGTGGATAAATTAAAATCCATGGGCTTGGAAGTGATCGCAGAAGAGATCCTCTCCTATGACAATCATCTCGTTCGTCATAACACAGAGAAGGTCGCGGATATTATTTATTCTTATTTGAAAGATTCAAGCAACTGATATACAACGAAAATTTCCTGCGTATAAGGTTGTGCAAGCGTTTGCTAGGAGGTGATGGGGATGTCGTTTGCGTCTGAAACAAAAAAAGAACTGACTAATATAGAAGTGAAAGACTGCTGTGCAAGTGCAGAACTTTCCGCATTGATTCGGATGAATGGTTCATTGTCCTTCTCGAATCAAATGCTCGTCGTCAATATTCAAACCGAAAACGCCGCCATTGCCAGAAGAATCTATACACTGATCAAAAAAGGGTACGACACCCCGGTAGAGCTTCTGGTACGGAAGAAAATGCGGCTGAAGAAAAACAATGTGTACATTGTACGAATCAAAGAAGATACAAAGATGATCCTTGAGGACTTGAAAATACTGGGTGAACATTTCACCTTTATCCATAATATAGCGGAAGACCTGATCAAGAAGAAATGCTGCAGGCGCTCGTACCTAAGGGGGGCGTTCCTTGCCGGCGGTTCGGTCAACAATCCGGAAACATCATCGTATCATTTAGAAATCTTTTCTCTTTATTCTGAACACAACGAGGCGTTGTCCGAGCTGATGAATTCCTTTGGCTTGAACAGTAAGACCCTTGAACGGAAAAAAGGCTTCATTACGTATTTGAAGGAAGCGGAGAAGATCACGGAGTTCCTGAATATCATAGGGGCACACAACGCCCTCCTCCGATTTGAGGATGTACGGATCGTCCGTGATATGAGGAATTCCGTTAATCGTCTGGTGAATTGCGAGACGGCTAACTTGAATAAAACCATCGGTGCAGCCTTGAGACAGGTAGAAAACATCAAGTTTATCGAAAGGCATGTAGGATTACAGGTTTTACCCGATAAACTAAGGGAGATAGCAGAGCTTCGAGTGAACTATCAGGATGTTACGTTGAAAGAACTGGGGGAAATGGTGTCAGGCGGCACGATCAGTAAATCGGGAATCAATCACCGCTTACGGAAAATCGATCAGCTGGCAGACAAGTTACGAGCGGGAGAAAAGCTCAATACCTAATTAAGGACAAAGGGGAGAGAAATGAATATGGTGGAAAAACAAGTAGAAGTGAAATTGAAGACAGGTCTGCAAGCGAGACCGGCAGCACTATTCGTACAGGAGGCAAACCGCTTCTCATCTGAAATCTTCTTAGAGAAGGACGGGAAGAAGGTCAATGCCAAAAGCATCATGGGCTTGATGAGTTTAGCGATCTCCACCGGCTCTGCCATCACATTGGTAGCGGACGGAAGCGACGAAGAAGAAGCGCTGGTAGCCCTTGAAGGATTCGTTCAAAAAGAAGCGTAAGTGTGCAACTTCAGAAAAAGCCGGTGACCTGGGAGTGGTCACCGGCTTTTTTTAATGGGCTTTTTTCGCTTCCAATTGAAAGGATATCATCTCATTCTTTCGAATCTTTTTTCCATTTATTTCACATCCATAATGGAAGTGTCCTCCTTTTTTTGTTACATTGAACTTTTTAGGTTACTCACAAGAATGGACAAAAAGACACATACTATTTCCATTCCTCACCTATTAAACCAGAAAGTACGAGAGTATAATAGAATGAGTTTGAATAAATACATTACACAAAAATGTACCGGAAAAATCCCTGTGATTTGCAAAAGAAGTTCACGACGAAGGAAGACGATGCCTTATGGAAAAATACACAAATCATTTCTTTAATAATATTCGAAAAAAATTAGAAGAATGGGAGACTATGGCCACCATCCCCCACGAAGAAGTGTACCGCTTCATCCACTCCATGGCGGGGTCGGCCTCGGTTCTTGGTTTACATACAATCGGGGAACGTGCCCGTGAATTGATGGATCAGCATAATGAAAAAGACACGCGGACGTGGTCGGTTTCAGAAGTGAAGGAAGAACTGTTTGATATTATCCAGTACTGTTATCACCATGAGGAAGAATCGATCGAAGTATTCCCCGGCAAGCAAAGCAGGGATGGGGAAGAACCTGTTGTGTTACTCATCGATGATGATACGTCCTTCCTTATGTATATGAAGGAGGAATTGGAAACGATCGGCTGGTATGTCGTTCCTATCGCCAATCCTGAGAAGGCCATTATGTCGTACTATGATGTGAGGCCGGACTGTGCGATCATCGATATTCATATGGATGGGACGAGTGGATTCGAAGTCCTGGACTTTTTTAAGAAGAAGTTGAAGCAGCAATTCATTCCAACGGTCATGGTGAGTGTGGAAAACAGTAAGGAAGTACGGATGAAGAGCTATGAGATGGGGGCGGATGATTTCATAGCCAAGCCCTTTGACATCGATGAGTTCATCGTGCGGGTGAAAAGGCAGATGGAACGGAAGAAGCAAATGGAAGAGCTGGTACTGATCGATGAATTGACAATGGTTTATAACCGTAAATACTTGGGTCAGGCGTATGCGCAGGTACAAAGCGACTGGGCTCGCAGGGGTGATTCCTATTGTGTGGCCGTCCTTGATCTGGACCATTTCAAAGGGGTGAACGACCAGTACGGACACCTGATGGGGGATCGGGTGCTGAAGGAATTTGCCTCACATCTAATGTCCGAAACGAGGATCCAGGACACGGTTTTTCGCTTTGGAGGGGAAGAGTTTGTCATCATCTTCCCACATACGCCTATAAATGAAGCGTGCACATTTGTCGATGATATACGTAAGAGATTCAGTCAAATGGAGTTTCAGGCAAACCCCGCCTTCTCTTGTACCTTTTCGGCAGGTGTGGCAGAAATCGCTGATCCGACGAAGCCATTTGATACATGGCTGAAGCTTGCGGATAATGCCCTTTATGAGGCGAAAAGCAACGGCAGGAACCTCGTAAGGATGGACGGGAAGGCAAGGGAGCATACTCCTCACAAAATCATGAAGATTGCCATTGTCGATGATGACCCGATCATTCGGACGGTGATGAAGGATATCGTGTCGAAACTGCCAGGAGAGCAGCATATTCAGTATGATATTCACACATTTAAAGACGGGGCTGCTTTTATAGGCTCGGATTGGCATGAGGGAAATCCCTGTCTCGTGATTTTGGATGGGGTGATGCCGAAGATGGACGGCCTGGAAGTACTGGAGCAGATTCGCTCAAGAAGTGATTCGGACCGCTACAAAGTGCTCATGCTTACATCCCGGAAGAGTGAAAGGGACATTTCCAGATCCCTTCAGCTCGGTGCCGATGATTATATGACGAAACCATTTAAACTACTGGAGCTCGAGGCCCGTTTAGGTCAAATGCTAAAAAGGATGAGGTAAATTGTACTCCCGTGAGCTTTTTTATTTTACTGTTGTGCTGGTCAGTCTGATGGTGCTGCTATCGGGACTTTGTCTGTATTTGATGATCAAGAAAGTGAACGATAATAAGAGTCGCAAGCAGATTGATCAATTGAAAGAGGAATATCAGTTGGCACTCTTCCACTTCCTGCAAGAAGAGAGGGAGGCGGAGGAGTTAAGGGTTCGTTCTCCCCTCCAGACAAGGGCGCTTGTCGAGTTACTTGCAGGCTTTTCGAAAATGTTTGCCTCGGAAGACATACAGCAACGATTACAAGGGTTTGCAGAAGGACACTTTCAACCGTTCATCCTGTCTCAGCTTGGACACAGAAGATGGAGTATCCGGATGAATGCCCTTTACTGGATACAGGAATTTAAGATGAAGAGCATGGTAGAGCCGTTAAAAAAACTACAAGGTTCAAAAAAGGTCAGCAAAGCGGAAGAGATGCAGCTGCTAAAAATCGCCGTGCTGTTTGATGAGAAGGACCTGGTCGAAAAGCTGACGGAGACGAAGCATGAGTTGACGGAGTTTGAATATAGTCTCCTGTTTCATTCGTTCAGGGAAGATCAGTTCCGGCCGTTGGTCTCTGCCTTTGAGGAACTGCCTGAAGTCATGAAGTTTGCCCTCATCGATTCGGTTGGGGTGAAAAATCGAATGGAACATGTTTCGTTCCTTAAACGTTTACTGGACACGGGTGCCCCTGAACTCAGGGTCCGTGCTTTAAAGGCAGTGGTGGGGATGGAGTTCTATCTTGATATCCCGACCCTTTCCGTTCATTTACGGGCAGAATCATGGCAGGAGCGGCTGATGGCCATTAAAGCATGTGAATACATCCGTTCCATGGAGCTTAGCCCCCATTTACAGGCCCTTATGAGCGACCCGTCCTTTTATGTTCGCTCCCAGGCAGCTCAATCCCTGTTGCGTTTGGAAAATGGAGAAGCATTGTTAAGGGAAATAGCAGCCCATGCAGAAGATGGATATGCGAGGGATATGGCAGAACAGTGGCTGGAAAGGGGGAGGGTTTCTTGAATACGATAGATTGGGGGAACATCCTCATGACTATTGGGTGGTTTGTTCTCCTTTATATGATTCTCGTCGTCTCGTTTTATACGATTCTCCTCGTGATCTCCCTTTTTCAATTAAGGAAAACCTATGGACTCGACGAGTGGGAGCCGTATGAAGAGCTTTTACACCTCCATCAAACAAAGCCGGTTTCCATACTGGTCCCGGCTTACAATGAATCGGTCGGGATCATGGCGACGGTAAGGTCATTATTGAGTATTGAATACCCGGAATATGAAATCATCATCGTTAACGATGGCTCAACGGATGATTCCATGGAGAAACTCGTAGAAACCTTTCAGTTGGTGAAAATCAAGTGGGTGATCCGCCAGCAGCTGAAAACACAGCCGGTGAAGGGTGTGTATCAGTCGAAGCTGTATAAAAATTTATTGGTGATCGATAAGGAAAACGGAGGCAAGGCAGATGCCTTGAATGCCGGTATCAATGTATCGAACTTCCCTTATTTCTGCTCCATCGATGGGGACTCGGTTCTCGAACGGACCGCTTTCCTGAAAGTGATGAAACCGATCGTCGAATCCGATGGGGAGGTCATCGCCTCCGGAGGGAGTATCCGTATCGCAAATGGATGCGAAATCGAAAGCGGGGAAATCGTAAAGGTCGGGTTGTCCCGGTCACCCCTTGTCATCATGCAGGTGATCGAGTACTTAAGGGCGTTCCTTATGGGAAGGATCGGCTTGAGCCGTCATAATCTTCTCCTGATCGTATCGGGTGCCTTCGGGGTATTCTCGAAACGCTGGGTCGTCGATGCGGGTGGGTATTCCCATACCGTTGGGGAGGATATGGAGCTCGTTGTCAGGCTCCACCATTATGTGAAAGAACAAAAAGCCGATAAGAAAATCGTCTATGTGCCGGATCCGGTGAGCTGGACAGAAGCACCGGAGTCCTTGAAATATTTACGTCGTCAACGGAGCAGATGGCATCGGGGATTGTTTGAAAGCCTTTGGATCCACCGACGGCTCCTGTTTAATCCAAAGTACGGATCAATCGGCATGATTTCCATGCCATATTTTTTAATCATTGAATTTCTCGGCCCGGTCGTTGAATTGATGGGGTACATCATCATGGTTCTCTCCATTTTCCTTGGCGGGGTTTATCTGGAATTCGCCATTCTATTATTCTTGTTGTCCATCCTATATGGATCGGTGTTATCCATGGCTGCGGTCCTCCTGGAGGAATGGTCCGTCCGGAAGTTCCCGAAAGCAGCCGATATCGGAAGACTTTTCGTCTATTCATTGACCGAGACGTTATGGTACCGTCCGTTGACCGTCTTCTGGCGGTGTGAAGGGATCTTGGACGTGATTCGTAAGAAGAGGGGCTGGGGAGAAATGGCGAGAAAAGGAGTATCGAAATGACTAAGCTGAAATCCTATTCGTTTCTCTTGTTCATCGTAAGCATCGTCCTTTTGGTGTCAGCCCCTTTTTGGCTGTGGCAACTGAAAAAGGAACAGAAATTGGATGTACTGATCATTGATAAAACAGTGCCGGATACTACTTATCGTGAACATAAAGGTCTTATGTGGCTGTTAAATCAACAGAAATATGTTCAATCAAACGGGAAACGATATGATCTGACGAAAGATTATATTGGGTTTGTTCCGGAAAAGGATCAAACCTTTGCTGTGAAAAATATTCCCTCATCCACCGAGAAGTATGATGCGGTCTATATAGCCGATACATATGGGGTGTATGAAGAAGAGTTCCATAACAAGAATGTCTCAGGAAAGCGTTCCTCCAAGCTTTACGGTGGCCTGACCGATCAGGATATGGACGTGCTGAACGACATGGCGATGAAGGATGGAAAAACATTGATCGCCGAGTTCAATTCCATGGCGCAGCCTACAGAAGAATCAACGCGGAAGAAGTTCTACTCCCTTTTTAACCTGGAATGGTCAGGCTGGATCGGAAGGTATTTCCCTGAGCTGGAAAATAGTGAAGTCCCAGGGTGGGTAAGGGACAACTACGAGAAGCAGTATGGGGAAACCTATAACTTCAAAGGTCCTGGTTATGTATTGGTGGACGAAAATGATCGACTGGTCGTGTTGGATAAGGAAGACATCGGGGAGGAGGGAGTGGTTTTTTCCACTACTCCTCGTGGTGAAGAGTTAATCGGTGAAGAAATCAACACCCCTTATTCTTACTGGTTTGATATCGTGGAAGCGATCAACCCGGATGAAGTCATGGCCAACTATACGCTGTCACTGTCAAAGAGCGGAAAGGACATGTTGAAAGCATTGAATCTTCCTGTTGCGTTCCCGGCTGTCGTGCACGGACAGAACCGTCAATTCGAGACATACTATTTCAGTGGGGATTATGCAGATCAGGCGGATGTGCCCGATTTGTATCAAACCGTCGGATTTTCTTCTTGGAGAAAGTGGACGGGGTCATCCAAACCGGATGACTCCTCCCAATTTTACTGGAAGGCTTTTAATCCGATGATGAAGGCGATCCTTAAGGATATCCAGAAGGGTGGAGACGATAAGAAAAAGGAAACCGTCGAAGTCACGAAAGAAAATGGTGTGCAGCTTGCAGGGAAGACCGGCCGTGACTACATTCAAGTGAAGAAGGACGGGAAGTGGGAAGACCTCCTCATAAAAGGGGTGAATATGGGAATCGCAAGACCGGGTTCCTTTCCCGGTGAAACCGCCATTTCAAAAGAGGAATACTTGAGATGGTTCAAGCAGATCGGAGCCATGAATGCCAACGCGCTCCGGATTTACACCATCCATCCCCCAGAGTTTTATGAAGCCTTTTACGAATACAATCAAATGGCAGATAAGCCGTTGTATTTATTCCATGGCGTGTGGGTCAATGAAGAAATTTTCTTGAGATCCGGGGATGCCTTTGCAAAAGAAAACACAGACGAATTTGCGTCAGAAATTAAAAAGACTATCGATCTCGTTCACGGGAAAGCTGAAATTCCTGAACGAAAAGGCCATGCCTCGGGGTCTTATACCTACGATATATCCCCTTATGTTCTTGGGTGGATCTTCGGGGTCGAGTGGGATCCCGAAGTGGTCCTTGCGACAAATGAAAAACATAAAGGACTTCCGGACTTCAAGGGTGAATACATTGAAACGGAAAAGGCGCGGCCGTTTGAAATCTGGCTGACCGAGAGAATGAATGAAGGGATCAAGTATGAAACCGAAACATATCAGTGGCAAAGACCGGTCAGCTTCACGAACTGGGTCACCACCGATCTGTTGGATCATCCGAGTGAACCCCTGGAGAAGGAAGACATGGTATCGGTCGACCCGAACGTCATGAAGGGAACCGACAAACTGAAAACCGGTTTATTCGCTTCCTATCATATCTACCCGTATTACCCTGACTTCCTGAATTACGAACAACCGTATGTGAATTACATCGATCATCGCGGTGAAAAGAATAATTACGCCGGCTATTTACATGACATGAAGAAGGCGCATTCCATGCCATTAGTGGTAGCCGAATTCGGAGTCCCGGGATCACGTGGCCTCACCCATAAAAACGTCTACGGCATGGATCAGGGAAATCATTCCGAAAAAGAACAGGGTGAATTAGACCGCAAGTTATTCGAAGATATCGTGGAAGAGAAAATGGCCGGTGGGATGGTCTTCGCCTGGCAGGATGAGTGGTTCAAGCGAACATGGAACACGATGGACTATGACAATCCGGATAGAAGGCCCTTCTGGCAAAATACCCAGACGAATGAGCAGCAGTTCGGAATGGTGAGCTTCGATCCGGGAGTAAGCGGGACATCCATGATTCATGTGGACGGAAGACCCGAGGATTGGGCCTTAAAAGGGATCGAACCTGCTTTTAATGAGGATAAACACAGCATGTATGTGACGAGTGATGAACATTTTGTGTATGTCCGAGTTGATTCGGACCGTATTTCAGAGAGGAAAGACACGTACCTTTTATTCGATACGGTAGGGAATCAGGGTCAATCCACGCTTCCGGATGTAAGGGGTGTTTCCACAAAAGGGGTGGACTTTGCTCTTCACATAAAGGGAACGAAGAAAGCGCGTTTGTGGATCGACAGTTATTATGACACCCATCACTATCAATATGGGCATGTTCTTGACATGATAAAAGAAGAGCCATATGCCAACGTGAAAAACAACGGGGTATATCATCCAATCCGGTTGACGTTAAATAAATCTCTGGACGTAGAGGGGAATAAAATCCCGTTCCAATCCTATGAAACCGGCGTTCTCCAATTCGGAACATCGAACCCCGAGGATGAAGCGTATGACTCATTGGCGGATATCAGTGTCGACGCCTCTGAAGGGCGATATGAAATCCGTATCCCCTGGCAGCTGCTGAATGTAAAGGATCCGAGCCTGAAGGAGGCAATGGGGGATATCTGGTCAGGAAAAGGTCTGCAAAGTTCAACCACCCTTGACTCGATCAAGATCGGTTTATATGAAACCAATGGAGAAAAGGTATTTTCATATCCTTCACAGAATGAAGACGGGTACATCAATCCTGCTCAGTTCTATCCATACTCCTGGGATACATGGGATCTGCCTGCCACCCATGAGAGATTGAAGCAGTCTTACTATGAAATGAAAGAAGCTTTCCGAGAAAGAGGGGAATAACATATGGCGAGAATTTTAATAGCGGAAGATGAAGAAGTCCTAAGGATGCTGATGGTGGATACACTTGAAGACGAAGGACATGAGCTTGATGAAGCGGCCGACGGCGAGGAAGCGATCAATTCCATCATGGAAAACGATTATGATCTCATTCTTCTCGATTATATGATGCCTTTATACACAGGACTTGAAGTGATTGAAAAAGTCAGGAACTCCCCTGAAAAGGGTTCGGTGAAAATCATGATGGTGTCTGCAAAGAGCCAGCAGGCGGATAAAGACCTCGTTCTGAAGTCCGGAGCCGACTATTTCATTGCCAAACCGTATAGTCCTGCAGAGCTTGTTCAGCGGATCGAGGACATATTGAATGAAGAGAATTAAAGAATTCTTTCAAACGAGCTTACGCAAGCAATTCATCGGATTGATGAGCGGCTTCATTGCCATCTTCTTCATCGGGGCAGCCTGTTTGTTTCTGTATGATCAATCCATTACAAATGAGTACCAGGTTCAGAGGAACGAGCTCAATCAAAAAAAGGACCTGGCTGAACAATTGGATAGAAACTTTCAAAAGGCATTCTTTGATGCGAGGGGATACCTTGCATTTGGAAGGCAGGAGTTGAAAGAAAGTATTTTCGTTCAAGAGAAAAAAGCAGCCGACACGTTGGAAAAACTGAAAGGATTAAAAACCGAAACCGAAGATCAACTCTTCTTTAAGGATGTGGAAGAGTTTTCAACTCTTTACTTTAAGGATATGGCCCCGAGGATCATCGGTGATTTCGAAAAAGGGAATATCGAGGCAGTGAAAGAGGCGTCGGCTGACGGTGCAACGGCTACAATCGAAACCTTTCAAACCCAGCTCAACAGATATGCAGACTCCATTGAACAAAGCAAGCGAAGTGCATATGATGAGCTGAAACGGAAAGAGTCCTTAAGCCAAACAGCTTTTGTGATCTTTATTTTTCTCATGCTTCTTGTACTCATGCGTTTAATGAGAATGATTGCAAAGCAAATAGGTCAACCCCTCGATCAGGTGGCGTCCGCAGCCGAACACATTGCCGAAAACGAAGCATACCAGCAATGGTCCTTTGAGTATAAACGGAAAGACGAAATCGGTAAGATGTCCAGGGCATTCGAAAAAATGATCTATAAAATCCAGGAGAAGGAAGAGCATCTCCTGACTCAGAATGAAGAATTGCAGGCTCAACAGGATGAGCTTGAATCACAGCAATCAGAACTTGAGCATCTGCTGAATATGACAAAGAACAGGGAGTCGCAGCTCGAGCGAAGGAATGAATTCATTCATGGGATTTCGAGTTCCCTCAACAAGCAGGAGGTTCTGGAAAGTATCGTGAAAAGCATGAGTCACGTGATGGGGGCCACACGGGGGATGATCGTCCTTATGGATGATCAAAAGTCCAATGCGGCATATGGAATCTCTAAGAATGGTGCGTCACAGTTCTTGACGTATATCTATAATGGTATCCACGAGCGATTATTTGATTCCAGGCAACCCTTCTCGCTTAAGCGGGAAATGGCTCCGTCCGAGAAGGGCTACCATGAAGAGACCCTCTACTCGTATGACTTATTTTTACCCGTTCTTTCCCTTGATCAACAGGTAGAAGCCATCATGGTATTCAGCCGTTTCGGGAATGATTTCACTAAGCAGGAATTGGCTGAGTACATGGGTCTGACAAAGCAAATCTCCATCTCTTTGCAAAAGATCTCTCTTTTTGAAGAGTCCGAGACGAATCGTCAATTAACGCAGGACATTCTAAACAACATTCAAGAGGGGATACAACTCATCGATAAAGATGGCAACAACTTATTAATGAATAAGAAATGGTCGGATCTGATCAATGGTGAAATGGACGAACTTCAACAGTCATGCTACCAAACTTGGAAGCAGGCACTGATTGATAGGGTGGAAGACAAAGAGAAACTGGATGAGTATTTTGAAACCATTGTGAAGGAAGGGAAGACAGGGAAACAGCTCCTTACCTATCACCTGGTGGATAGTAAAGAAGTATTCCAGGTGTATTCTGAGTCCCTCTATCATGGGGAAAAGCAGATAGGCACAATCTTTGTTCATCGGAATATCACGAAAGAATTCGAAGTCGATCAAATGAAATCGGAGTTTGTCAGCACCGTCAGCCATGAACTTCGGACGCCGTTATCAAGTGTTCTTGGTTTTACGGAATTGATGCTGACAAAGGATCTAAAACCCGAAAGAACAAAGAAATACCTAACGACTATTTACCAGGAAGCAAAGCGTTTGACGTCCTTGATCAATGATTTCCTTGACGTTCAGCGTATGGAATCGGGGCGTCAGACATTTGAACGGAAATTTGAAGATGTCGTTCCAATTATGCAGCAGGTCATTGATACCCAAAAGGTCAATGCTCCCCATCATGCCTTTAATATTGCCAGGGAGACGGACTGTACAATCGTCCTCGGTGATCGGGATAAGCTTGCCCAGGCATTTACCAATTTAATCAGTAATGCCATCAAGTATTCCCCTGACGGAGGGACCATCACCGTCATATTCCGTGAAGGAGAAGAATCTATCATCATCGACATTCGGGATGAAGGTCTTGGAATCCCTGAGGGCGCTATTCCAAACCTCTTCACCAAGTTCTACCGGGTCGACAACTCGGATCAGAGGAGGATCGGTGGGACTGGATTGGGGCTGACGATTGTCAAGGAAATCATCGAAACTCATGAAGGGGACATCACAGTTTCATCACAAGAAGGGAAAGGAAGTGTGTTCACCATCCGCCTGCCGATTGTGACCATCGAAACCTTCAAATACGATGAACATGGAGGTGACGGCATGAATATCATCGTAATTGAAGATGACATCAATCTGGCATCCTTACTCAAAGCCGAACTTTCCGACAGTGGGTTTAAGGTGTTGCATACAGCATCAGGTGGTGAAGCTTTAAGCAAAATGCAGGAAGAGAAACCCGATGCCGTCGTTCTGGACATCATGCTTGAAGGAAGCATGTCGGGATGGGACGTACTTGAGAAAATGAAATCAGACCATGAACTTACCCAAATCCCCATTATCCTTTCTTCCGCACTGGATGAAAAAGAAAAAGGACTCACGCTTGGAGCCAATGATTATCTAGTCAAACCCTATCATCCCAGCAGGCTGTCCAAAACGATTTTACATCTGCTGTTGAAAAAAGGGGTGAGCGGTGAAATCTTGGTGCCGGTTGAGGAAAAACGACTGAAATAGAATGAACAAAAAACCCCCTTCACGGAGTCCGTGAAGGGGGTTTTTTATACTTATTTATTATTTATTATCCATTTCGTTACGAGTGATGATGCGGTCGATCAATCCGTATTCAAGCGCTCTTTCAGCTGTCATGAAGTTATCGCGGTCCGTATCTTTTGAAATCACTTCAAGAGGTTGACCAGTGCGATCAGCAAGGATCTGATTCAGTTTTTCGCGAAGGAATAGAATGCGCTTCGCAGCGATTTCGATTTCTGTCGCCTGACCTTGAGCACCACCAAGTGGTTGGTGAATCATCACTTCAGCGTTTGGAAGGGCTAAGCGCTTGCCTTTTGCACCAGCTGCAAGAAGGAACGCTCCCATTGAAGCCGCCATACCGATACAGATCGTTTGAACATCAGGCTTGATGTATTGAATTGTATCGTAAATAGCCATACCTGCCGTGATGCTTCCGCCAGGAGAGTTTATGTAGATTGAGATATCCTTCTCCGGGTTTTCAGATTCAAGGAAAAGAAGCTGTGCTACAATGGAGTTCGCCACATTGTCGTCAATGCCGCTTCCAAGCATGATGACACGGTCTTTCAATAAACGTGAATAAATGTCATACGCACGCTCACCGCGGTTTGTTTGTTCAATAACTGTAGGAATTAAATTCATCCTCGTTCCTCCTTAGATATCTTTTATTTTTTAGAGTTACTTATTCACTTTGTATTGTTATCATACACCCATGGTCAATAAAGGTCAAACTTAACGCTTCCTTATTTACCCTGTATATAAATCCTTTCTACATGATACCCATTCATACCTTTTTTAAACGGGTGCGATTTGGGAAGTTTCTAAGAAATCTCATCCTTTGACTCGTTCCTGGGATGGGGGATGTAGTGAAGGTGATGACCGTTGCTTTCCGGTGGGGAGGGAGTCGAGCCTCCTCGGGCTTGCGCCCTGTGGGGTCTCGACCTTCCCTCAATTCCCACAGGAGTCAAGTGCCTTCCACTTCAATCCACTCTGTGGTTCTGTATTAGGATAGATGGAAAGTAGGGTAGAAAGTTTCCAATCCATTTTAAAAGATATTAATGAAGGATTAAAAAAGACGTAAACGATAATATCTATTGCAAACAAGTAATATCTGGCTTATAATATATATTCGTGACGGTTATTCATTTCTTGCCCTCGTGGTGCAACGGATAGCACGTAAGATTCCGGTTCTTAAAATGGGGGTTCGATTCCCTCCGAGGGCGTAGTTGAGAGAGAGATGTGAAGGTGTTTCTACAAATTTTTGATTTGTGGAGGCATCTTTTTTCGTTTCTGGGATTTTGGGTATTTTAGTATATTGTATAATTATATTGAAGAAGTGCGGGATCAGTGCTGAATTCGATACATAGGAAAGTTGCAGGAAACGCCCTGCACCAGAATAGTTAGCGTATTATAACAAGGAAGATAAATCTAAAACCGGGATGGTGGCTTCGTATGAAAGATTTTGTAGCTTTTGATTTTGAAACGGCTAATCGTGCAAGACACAGTATATGCTCAGTCGGAATGGTATTTGTGGAAAATGGTGAAATTGTCGATTCCATTTATCAATTGATCGATCCGGAAGAGCACTTTGATCATTTTAATATTAGAATACATGGAATTAAACCACAAGATGTTGAAGGCGCGATGACGTTCGATGCTTTCTATCATTCTATCAAGGGGAAAATAGAGAATAAATTGATGATTGCTCATAACCTTTCCTTCGATGGATACGCTTTGAGGGATAATTTAGCCCGTTATGAAATGAAGCCCGTATACAACCAATTTCTCTGCACTTATCAAATGTCCAGAAAAGTGGTGAAGGGTCTTCCTGCCTATCAGCTTTCATCTATGTGTACTTATTTTGGAATCGAATTGGATCATCACCATCATGCTGCAGATGATGCTAAAGCATGCGCTCAATTAATGCTAAAGCTAGCAGAAGAGTACAAGATTACGGACTTTGATTCGCTCTACAATAAAACTCGAATCAAACCCGGCGAAATATCCGAAGGCATCTACCGCTCTTCATTAGTAAGTAAATCTGCTAAATAACTCAACTTTCCGGAGAATCTTTTTCTTATTATGATTATCAATTGTGGCATCCTCCAGGGTGCTTTTTATTATCAGCTTCTATTGAATACCCTAAGAGTATTTGTCGAGATGGATGGAGAACATCCACATTCTTCTTTGAAAATATCATATACATAATACTACCAGCGAATTCCCATTAACGAACCACCAATTTTATTGTAGAATAGATAAATGGGAGGTTAGTAATCATGAATTTGAAAGCAGGACTTTTTCAAAATCAACAACTGAAACTTCAAATGACTCAACAGCTTTCTCAAGCCATCACCATCCTCCAATATTCTACGATGGAACTGAATGCTTATTTAGAAGCTAAGCAATTAGAGAACCCCCTTATACAAGTAGAACCGCCTAAACAAGACTCCCTCTATCAACGAGAACCTTATACTTATAAACGAAATGCCGGCAATCCTGATCATACGGTGGATTGGTATGAATATGTTTCCGTGCCGACGAGAACCCTTGCGGATGCCTTATCTGTTCAAATAAATTTGAAATCGCTTACTTTTTTCGATCGGAAAATACTTGATGAACTAATATGCAGCATGGATGACAACGGTTATTTAAGAATGGATGAACCATCCTTCCTTCAAAAACATGGATTGGAATGGGCTCAACTGGAAAACTATATTAAGAGGATTCAGGACTTGGAACCGGCTGGGATAGGGGCGAGATCCCTGCAGGAATGCATTTCCCTTCAACTGGAGAGAAAAGCCGATGTTCCCCCTTTGGTGAAGATGATTGTAAACAACCATTTTCAAGCCTTTGGAGAAAAGAAGTGGAAGGCGATCAGCAAGGAGCTTGGGGTTGAACTGAAAGAAATCCAGCAGGCTGCTGATTTCATTCAGCATTGCAACCCAAGGCCGGGATCGAAATACTCCCAGCATATCGCTGAATACATTACCCCTGAGCTTGTGGTGAACGTGATCGACGGGCATACCGTGGCCGTATCGTTACATGATGGGACGACTGTTAACGTCACGTATAATGAAGAGTACACAGATTTCATGAAAGATCACCCGGATCAGGAAGTCCAAACCTATCTTCAAGAGAAGGAGCAGGATTTCCGGTGGCTCCTGCAAAGTTTACGGCAGCGGAAACAGACGATCCTGAAAGTGGGGAAGATGCTTGCTGAGAAGCAGAAGTCGTTCTTTTTGGAAGGACCATCTGCGCTCCAGCCCCTGACGCTAAAGCAGGTCGCCGATGAAATCGATGTACATGAATCGACGATCAGCCGCGCCGTGAAGGGGAAGTATATGCAAACCCCTTTTGGAATCTTCGAGTTGAAGTACTTCTTTACCTCAGCGATCAAGTCGGTCAAACTTGAGGATTCAGAAGCGGCTTCTGCCAGAACGGTGAAAAATGAGCTTCAGAAGCTGATTGATGAAGAAGACAAGAAAAAGCCGCTATCAGACCAGAAGATTGTGAATCTGCTTTTGGATAAAGGCTATGATGTTTCCAGAAGGACCATCGCCAAATACCGTGATCAAATGGGGATTACTTCTTCTACGATGAGGAAGAGATATGAATAGAGGATTGCGTGGAGCGTGTACCTGGTACACAATGGTAGGTTTGTACCAGGTACAGCGGAGCCATTATGTACCAGGTACAACGAACGAATACATGAATATACCTAATACAAAAATAACAACCCAACCTTCCACTCCCTACAACTAAAACAAAGCGAGGCAACAATATGAAGCAAGTCATTTTCTACACACGCACCCAATGCGGACTTTGCGAAGACGCAAAAATCACCCTGAAACTGCTTCAGGATGAGATGGGCTTTTCCATTGAAGAAGAGGACATCGATAAAAGCGATGACCTTACGGAACGTTTTGGACTGATGATCCCGGTCGTGGAGCTGGACGGGGAAATCCTTCAGTATGGGCAGATTGATTATTTTACGCTCAGCAAGCGTTTACATGAAAAAACCCGATAGTTTCTAGTTGAATTACGATTCATACCCTGATAAAATGAAACTTGTAAGCAGGGATGAATTTTTTTTGGAGGTAGTGGGACATAATATGTCTATGTGGGACCAAATGAGTCCAACGGATCCACGCACTTCATTTGAAGGAGCTTTTAACTATGGAATCTTTAATTGACATACAAAAGCGATTATTACCTGACCTGCTTGAAATTATGCAAAAAAGGCATCAGATTCTACGTTCCATCCGGTTCATGCAGCCTGTCGGACGCAGAAGTCTTGCTCAGAATATGGGGCTGACGGAACGCGTGTTGAGAAGTGAAGTGGAGTTCCTGAATAACCAAGATCTTATTGATATCAAAACTTCCGGGATGATCATGACGGAAGAAGGCATCCAGCTTTTAGAGAATCTTGAAAGCATGATGAGGGAGATTTCCGGCATCAACGTAATGGAACAGGAATTAAAATCGTTACTTAATCTTCATGAAATTGTAATCGTTCCTGGGAATAGTGATGAGTCTCCTTGGGTAAAAGAGGAATTAGGGCGTGCTTCAGCTGCTAGTATGAAACGCCGACTTAAGGGAAATACTATCATCGCTGTGACTGGAGGTTCGACGATGGCAGCCGTAGCAGAAAGGCTGACACCTGATTTCTCTGACGAAACCTTGTTCGTTCCTGCTCGGGGTGGAATTGGAGAGGATGTTAAGAACCAGGCCAATACCATTTGTGCCAAGATGGCAGAGCACACGGGGACGCGTCATCGTGTTTTATATGTGCCGGATCAGGTTAGTAAAGAAGTATACAAGTCCTTCTTGAAGGAACCGATGATCAAAGAGGTCCTTAATTTGATCAAATCGGCTAACATGGTTCTCCATGGAATTGGGGATGCTATCACAATGGCAGAAAGACGAAAGACCACGGAAGAAGATTTCGAGAAAATCACCGGGGGTCACGCCGTCGGGGAAGCCTTTGGTTATTATTTTGACGAAGCAGGTGAAGTGGTACATAAGGTGCCGACGATCGGCCTGCAATTAGAGGATTTAAGTCACATCGAAAACGTCATCGCCGTCGCTGGCGGCAGCTCGAAGGCGAAAGCGATTCGGGCGTATATGAAGGGTGCTCCTCATAAAACCGTGCTCATCACGGATGAAGGAGCAGCGAGAGAGCTTTTAAAAGGGTAAGCCCTTTTGAAATATAAAAAAATCATCCTTAACTATCTAAAGGAGGAAATTATTCATGGCAACAAAAATTGGTATTAACGGATTTGGACGTATCGGACGTAATGTATTCCGTGCAGCACTTAAAAATAACGACGTAGAGGTAGTAGCAGTTAATGACTTAACTGATGCGAACATGCTTGCTCACCTTTTACAATATGATACTGTTCACGGAACTCTTCAAGAGAAAGTAACTGTTGACGGTGACTACCTTGTAGTTGGCGGTAAGAAAGTAAAAGTATTGGCAGAGCGCGATCCTGCTCAACTTGGTTGGGGAGATCTTGGTGTAGATATCGTTGTTGAATCTACTGGTCGATTCACAAAGCGTGCTGACGCTGCTAAACACATCGAAGCTGGCGCGAAGAAAGTCATCATTTCTGCTCCTGCATCTGATGAAGATATCACAGTTGTTATGGGTGTTAACGAAGACAAATACGACGCGGCTAGCCACGACGTTATCTCTAACGCTTCTTGTACAACAAACTGCTTAGCGCCATTCGCGAAAGTTCTTAACGATAAATTCGGAATCAAGCGTGGAATGATGACAACAATCCACTCTTACACAAACGACCAACAAATCTTGGACTTACCACATAAAGATTACCGTCGTGCACGTGCAGCTGCTGAGAACATGATTCCAACAACTACTGGTGCTGCGAAGGCTGTATCTCTTGTTCTTCCTGAGCTTAAAGGGAAACTTAATGGTGGAGCGGTTCGTGTTCCAACTCCAAACGTTTCTCTAGTAGACCTAGTTGCTGAACTTGATAAGAACGTAACGGCTGAAGATGTGAATGCGGCTCTTAAAGAAGCTGCTGAAGGCGATCTTAAAGGAATCCTTGCTTACAGCGAAGAGCCTTTAGTATCAACTGACTATAACGGCAGCCCGGCTTCTTCTACAATCGACGCACTTTCTACAATGGTTCTAGAAGACAACATGGTAAAGGTTATCTCTTGGTACGATAACGAGAGCGGATACTCTAACCGTGTAGTAGACCTAGCTGGTTATATCGCTTCAAAAGGACTTTAATTCATAAAGTTTTGTAAATTGACATCATTAGCATGGTGATTGATGGATAAATTTTGTCCCACCATCTATAATGAAGATGTGTTGAAGGGGAGCGGGGAAGATTCCCCTCTCCCTTTTCTTATTGTTGTTTCTATTTTTTTGAAAAAGATGTAGAAATTGAAAACTAAAGGAGGCCTTTTACGATGAACAAAAAGTCGATTAAAGATGTCGATGTAAGAGGGAAACGCGTCTTTTGCCGTGTGGACTTCAACGTACCGATGTCTGAAGGCAAGATCACAGATGAAACCCGCATTCAAGCTGCTCTCCCTACGATCAAGTACTTAGTAGATGGCGGAGCGAAGGTCATTCTGGCTAGTCACTTAGGCCGTCCGAAAGGTGAAGTGGTGGAAGAGCTGCGCTTAACACCTGTGGCTGAAAGACTTTCCGAACTTCTTGGAAAAAACGTAGCCAAAGCAGATGAAGCGTATGGTGACGCTGTTCAATCAAAGATCGGTGACATGTCTGAAGGTGACGTTCTTGTACTGGAAAACGTTCGCTTCTACCCTGGTGAAACAAAGAATGACCCTGAGCTTGCGAAAGAATTCGCAGCGCTTGCCGACCTTTATGTGAACGATGCATTCGGAGCTGCTCACCGTGCACACGCTTCTACTGAAGGCGTGGCGAAGCACCTTCCGGCTGTAGCAGGATTACTGATGGAAAAAGAGCTTGACGTATTAGGAAAAGCCCTTTCCAATCCGGAACGCCCATTCACAGCTATCGTCGGTGGAGCAAAGGTAAAAGACAAAATCGGTGTCATTGACAACCTGTTAGATAAAGTGGACAACCTGATCATCGGCGGAGGACTTGCTTACACATTCGTGAAAGCCCAAGGCCATGAGGTAGGGAAATCCCTTCTTGAAGAAGATAAAATTGATTTAGCGAAGCAATTCATGAAAAAAGCAGAAGACAAAGGCGTTAAATTCCTTATGCCTGTTGATGTAGTCGTTGCTGATGACTTCTCAAATGATGCAAATACGAAAGAAGTGGACATCGATTCGATCCCTTCAGATTGGGAAGCACTTGATATCGGACCTAAGACGAGAGCTCTCTTCCAGGATACGATCAAAGACTCTAAGCTTGTGATCTGGAACGGACCGATGGGTGTATTCGAATTAGAAACATTTGCAAATGGAACGAAAGCCGTAGCGGAGGCGTTAGCCGATGCAACAGATACATATTCTGTTATCGGAGGCGGTGACTCTGCAGCAGCTGTTGAGAAATTCGGTTATGCTGACAAGATGAGTCATATTTCTACAGGTGGTGGAGCATCACTCGAATTCATGGAAGGAAAAGAACTTCCGGGAGTAGTGGCTCTTAACGATAAGTAATCGCTTCATCAAAGACCAACATCTTGCTGAACCGATTTGAAAAACAGAAAGGATGAGGACAATGCGTAAACCGATTATTGCAGGTAACTGGAAAATGAACAAAACGCTTGGAGAAGCTAAATCCTTCACTGAAGAAGTAAAAGGACTAGTGCCGGATCAGGAAGTAGTGGATTCTGTCATTTGTTCACCAGCCCTATTTTTAGAAAGCCTTGTGAACTTGACTAAGGATTCTAAAGTGGCTGTAGGTGCTCAAAACATGCACTTTGAAGAAAACGGAGCGTTCACGGGAGAAGTAAGTCCTGTAGCCCTTTCTGACTTAGGAGTACAATATGTCATCCTTGGACACTCAGAACGTCGTGAAATGTTCAATGAAACTGATGAGTCAGTGAACAAGAAGACTCTTGCTGCCTTCAAACACGGTTTAACACCGATCGTTTGTGTAGGTGAAACACTTGAACAACGCGAAAACAACGAAACAAAAGAACTTGTTGGAACTCAAGTGAAAAAAGCACTTGCAGGTCTTTCTGAAGATCAAGTGAAACAAACGGTCATTGCTTATGAGCCAATCTGGGCAATCGGTACTGGTAAATCGTCTACAGCGGGAGATGCGAATGAAGTATGTTCCCATATCCGTCAAGTGGTTGCGGGAGAATTCTCTGAAACAGCTGCAGACTCAGTGCGCATCCAATACGGCGGTAGTGTTAAGCCTGCTAACATCAAGGAATACATGGCTCAATCAGATATCGATGGTGCCCTTGTAGGTGGAGCAAGCCTTGAAGCACAAAGCTTCCTTCAATTGTTAGAAGGTGCTAGTAACAATGAGTAAGTCACCAGTAGCATTAATCATCTTGGACGGCTTTGCCTTCCGTGATGTGAAAGAAGGAAATGCGGTCGCTCAGGCAAACAAGCCGAACTTTGACCGCCTGTGGAATCAATATCCACATAATCAACTGATTGCCTGTGGTGAAGCGGTAGGACTCCCTGAAGGTCAAATGGGGAACTCCGAAGTGGGTCACTTGAATATCGGTGCAGGACGTATCGTGTACCAAAGTTTGACACGCGTGAATTTGGCCATCCGTGAAGGGGAATTCGAACTGAATACCACATTCCTGGATGCCATCAATCATGCAAAAGAAAAAGGCACCAATCTTCATATCTTCGGACTGCTTTCGGATGGCGGAGTGCACAGCCATATCGAGCATCTTTATGCCCTCTTAGGTTTAGCGGCCAAAGAAGGAATGAAAGATGTCTATGTCCATGCCTTCCTTGACGGTCGAGACGTCGGCCCTCAAACGGCGAAGAAGTATATCGAAGACGCTGAAGCGAAAATGAAGGAAATCGGTGTCGGACAATTCGCGACGATTTCAGGCCGTTACTATTCAATGGACCGCGATAAGCGTTGGGAACGAGTGGAGAAATCCTACCGTGCCATGGTGTACGGTGAAGGCCCAAGCTATCATGATCCAATCGAACTGGTAAACGATTCGTATGAAAATGGAATCCATGATGAATTCGTCATTCCATCTGTCATCACGAAAGAAAACGGAGAGCCGGTCGCAACGATCAAAGACGAAGATGCAGTCATTTTCTACAACTTCCGTCCGGACCGCGCCATCCAGATCTCGAATACATTTGCGAATGCAGATTTCCGTTCATTCGATCGCGGGGACAAATTCCCAAAAGATCTTCACTTTGTCTGCCTGACAAGATTCAGTGAAACAGTTGATGGATTTGTTGCATTCAAACCGACAAACCTTGATAACACCCTTGGCGAGGTTCTTTCACAAAACGGACTGAAGCAATTGCGCATCGCCGAGACAGAGAAATATCCACATGTCACGTTCTTTATGAGCGGTGGACGTGAAGCGGAATTCCCTGGAGAGAAACGGATCCTGATCGATTCCCCTAAAGTGGCAACGTATGATTTGAAGCCTGAAATGAGTGCTTACGAAGTGACGGATGCCCTTCTTGAAGAGATTCGTGAAGATCGTCAGGATGCCATCATCCTGAACTTTGCCAACCCTGATATGGTCGGTCACTCAGGTATGCTTGAGCCAACGATCAAAGCAATCGAAACGGTTGATGAGTGTCTTGGCAAAATCATCGACCTCATCACGGAAAAAGGCGGTACCGCCATCATCACGGCAGACCATGGGAATGCCGATGAAGTGGTGACCGAAGAAGGCAAGCCAATGACGGCTCACACGACGAACCCTGTTCCTGTCATCGTGACAAAAGAAGGTATTGAGCTATGTGACGGTGGGAAACTCGGCGACCTTGCCCCAACCATGTTAGATTTATTGAATGTAAACCAACCAGACGAAATGACTGGAACATCATTAATTAAAAAATAAGGAGAGATTCTAAATGCCAATTATTACAGACGTATATGCACGTGAAGTATTGGATTCACGCGGAAACCCAACAATCGAAGTAGAAGTTTACACACAATCAGGTGCTTTCGGGCGCGCACTTGTTCCATCTGGAGCATCAACTGGTGAATACGAAGCAGTTGAACTTCGTGACGGCGACAAAGGCCGCTACCTTGGTAAAGGGGTAGAAAAAGCAGTCGATAACGTAAACAACGAAATCGCTGAAGAAATCATCGGTTACGATGTTACTGAACAAGTAGCCATCGACCAGGCGATGATCGCTCTTGACGGTACAGAAAACAAAGGTAAACTAGGTGCCAACGCAATCCTTGGTGTATCCATGGCTGTTGCACGCGCAGCTGCTGACTTCTTCGGAGTGGAATTATACCAATACCTTGGTGGATTCAACGCGAAGCAGCTTCCAGTACCAATGATGAACATCGTTAATGGTGGAGAGCACGCTGATAACAACGTAGACATCCAGGAATTCATGGTAATGCCTGTAGGAGCTCCTACTTTCAAAGAAGGTCTTCGCATGGGTGCTGAAATCTTCCACAGCCTGAAATCAGTTCTTAAATCAAAAGGATACAACACTGCGGTAGGTGACGAAGGTGGATTCGCTCCAAACCTTAAGTCAAATGAAGAAGCTCTTTCTACAATCATCGAAGCAATCGAAAAAGCAGGCTACAAGCCAGGGGAAGAAGTCCTTCTTGCAATGGACGTAGCAGCTTCTGAAATCTACAACAAAGAAGACGGTAAATATCATCTTTCTGGAGAAGGCGTTGTACGTACTTCAGCAGAAATGGTTGATTGGTACGAAGAAATGTGCAACAAATACCCAATCATCTCGATCGAAGACGGCCTTGACGAAAACGACTGGGATGGTTTCAAACTACTGACTGACCGTATCGGTAACAAGGTTCAATTAGTAGGGGATGACTTATTCGTTACAAACACAACGAAGCTTTCTCAAGGTATCGAGCAAGGTATCGGTAACTCAATTCTGATCAAAGTGAACCAAATCGGTACACTGACTGAAACATTCGACGCAATCGAAATGGCGAAACGCGCTGGTTACACAGCCGTTATCTCTCACCGCTCTGGTGAAACAGAAGACAGCACAATCGCTGACATCGCTGTTGCAACAAACGCTGGTCAAATCAAGACAGGTGCACCATCACGTACAGACCGCGTAGCAAAATACAACCAACTACTTCGCATTGAAGATCAATTGGCTCATACAGCTCAATATCTTGGAGCGAAAACATTCTATAACGTTAATCGCTAATCGCGATTGAAGAGAGGCAGCCCCGTCTTAGGACGGGGCTGTTTTTTTGGTTTGACAGACTGTACCAACTCTTTCCACAATTCAATCAATATTACCTTGTCCAGTCCATCTTCCCTATGGTAAACTAGTAGTAATGTTATGTTCGTATCAGGAGGTGGGACTCATGCACACAATACTCGTCACTTTACTTATTATCGTATCCATAGCACTTATTGCTCTTGTATTACTTCAATCAGGTAAAAGTGCTGGACTTTCAGGGGCCATCTCTGGTGGTGCAGAACAACTTTTCGGGAAACAAAAAGCTCGTGGGATTGACTTAGTACTGCACAGAATCACAATCGTATTATCGGTACTATTCTTCGTACTAACCATCGCCATCGTAGCTATCTAATACGAACCAAAACCTGATCATTAAGGTCAGGTTTTTTTATTTACAAGCGAAATATTGGATTGTCTGTCCATAGTTTGCTAAAAATAAAGTAGAAGAGTGGACTAAACGATCGTTTAGTGGAACGAGGCCTGTAATGGCAAGCTTCTCAGCTATTAATCAAACGTTTGTTTAACAAAAAACCCACCAATATCCGATTACATACGAAAATCATCTAAACAACTGTTTAATAAGACGAAGCCTTTAAAATCAAGGTTTCTGGCTACTAATCAAACGTTTGTTTAAAATGAGATAAAAGGAGTCATTAAGATGAAAACTGTATTACCAAAACCATTTACATTCGAAGCGGGTCCAAGAGCCGTTTTGCTGCTCCACGGATTCACGGGGAATTCAGCAGACGTCCGAATGCTTGGACGCTTCTTGGAAAAGAAGGGCTATTCCTCTCACGCCCCCCACTATAAAGGACACGGTGTCCCACCGGAAGAATTGGTCCACACGGGTCCTGAAGATTGGTGGAGGGATGTCATGGAAGGCTACGAGCATTTAAAGAGCAAGGGGTACGAGGAGATTGCGGTTGCAGGCCTTTCTCTCGGAGGGGTATTTTCTCTTAAATTAGGTTACACTGTACCTGTAAAGGGTATTGTCCCTATGTGTGCACCAATGTATATAAAAAGTGAAGATGTGATGTATAAAGGGGTTGTCGATTACGCCCGTGAATTTAAAAAGTTTGAAGGAAAACCGGAAGACCAAATTGAAAAAGAAATAGAAGAGTTTAAGAAAACGCCGATGAATACATTGAAGTCCCTGCAGGAATTGATTGCAGATGTGCGTGAAAACGTGGACATGATCTATTCACCGACGTTTGTTGTACAGGCAAGGCATGATCATATGATCAATACGGATTCTGCGAATATCATTTACAACAACGTGGAGTCGGATGAGAAAGAGATCAAGTGGTACGAAGAGTCCGGTCATGTCATTACATTGGATAAAGAAAAAGAACAGCTTCATGAAGACGTCTACGATTTCTTGGAGAAATTGGATTGGACGGTTTGATGAATTCGATGATCAGGAGGGATTGTCATGGACGAAAATATTAAAGAGCATGTGGACAGGCTGCTTTCCTATATGAAGGAAGAGGCATACAAGCCATTGACGGTGCAGGAGCTTGAAGAAGCATTCGGAATTGAAGGGTCCACGAACTTCAAGGATTTTGTCAAAGCACTTGTCGTAATGGAAGAAAAGGGCCTCGTCGTACGAACAAGAAGCAATCGCTACGGCCTGCCTGAAAAAATGAATCTGGTAAGAGGGAAAGTATCCGCTCATGCGAAAGGATTTGCGTTTGTGATACCGGAAGAATCCGGTATGGATGATATCTTCATCCCTCCGAACGAAACAAATAACGCCATGCATGGCGATATTGTATTAGTAAGAGTGTCAACCTCTTCCTCAGGTTCAAGAAGAGAAGGGACCGTCGTCCGGATCGTCGAACGCGGTGTCGATCAAATGGTCGGTACGTTCACGGAAAGCAAGCATTTCGGTTTTGTCATCCCTGATGATAAGAAATTTGCCAGTGATATCTTCATTCCGAAATCTGCCCAGATGGGAGCGGCTGAAGGACATAAGGTCGTCGTAAAGTTGACGTCTTATCCTGAGGGACGCAAGAGTGCTGAAGGAGAAGTCATCGAAATCCTCGGTCATAAAAATGATCCGGGAGTCGATATTCTTTCCATCATCCATAAGCACGGGATTGACGTTGAATTTCCTGAAGAGGTCATGGATCAGGCAAACAAGGTACCAAGTGAAATCGACGAATCGGAAATCCCGAACCGGAAAGATCTCCGCGATCAGACCATCGTCACGATCGATGGCGCAGACGCCAAAGATCTAGATGACGCCGTAACCGTGACGAAACTGGACAACGGGAACTACAAGCTTGGAGTACATATTGCAGACGTCACGTACTATGTCAAAGAGAGCTCCCCGATCGATCAGGAAGCATTCGATAGAGGGACGTCAGTCTATCTCGTAGACCGGGTCATCCCGATGATTCCGCATCGTTTATCCAACGGGATTTGTTCCCTTAATCCAAAAGTGGATCGTTTGACGTTATCGTGTGACATGGAAATTTCACCCGAAGGCGATGTCGTCAAACACGAAATCTTCCAGAGTGTCATTAAGACGACCGAGCGAATGACCTATTCTGATGTAAACAAGATCCTTGTCGATAAAGACGAAGAGCTCCGCACGAAATATAAGCCTTTGGTACCGATGTTCGAGGAGATGGAGGACCTGGCTCAGGTTCTTCGTACCAAACGGATGAAGCGCGGGGCCATCGACTTTGATTTCAAAGAAGCGAAAGTGCTGGTGAATGAGGAAGGGGAACCGTCGGATGTCGTCCTTCGTGAGCGTTCAGTGGCAGAGAAACTGATCGAAGAATTCATGCTGGTCGCCAATGAGACGGTTGCCGAGCATTTCCACTGGATGGAAGTGCCATTCATCTACCGAATTCATGAAGATCCGAAAGAAGATAAGCTTCAGCGCTTCTTCGAATTCATCACCAATTTCGGTTTGATTGTAAAAGGAACAGCTAATAGCATCCATCCCCGTGCCCTTCAGGAAATAGTCGAAGACGTACAGGGTGAACCGGAAGAAATGGTCGTTTCGACGATGATGCTCCGTTCCATGCAGCAGGCGAAATACGACCCTGAAAGCCTTGGGCACTTTGGACTGGCGACTGAGTTCTATACTCATTTCACATCCCCGATCCGTCGTTATCCTGACTTGATCGTTCACCGTTTGATCAGAACGTACTTGATCGAGGGGAAAGTGGATCAGTCCACCCGGGATAAATGGGGTTCTCAAATGGGTCACATCGCTGAGCATACATCCAGCCGTGAGCGCCGTGCAGTGGACGCAGAGCGTGAAACCGATGAACTGAAAAAAGCAGAGTACATGGAAGACAAAGTGGGAGAAGAATACGACGGAATCATCAGCTCCGTTACGAATTTCGGACTGTTCGTCGAATTGCCGAACACCATCGAAGGACTTGTCCATGTGAGTTATATGACAGACGACTACTACAGATTTGATGAGCGTCATCTCGCCATGATCGGTGAAAGAACCGCAAATGTGTTCAGAATCGGTGATGAAATCACGGTACGTGTCGTAAGCGTCAATAAAGATGAGCGCGCCATCGATTTTGAAATCGTAGGCATGAAGGGCACCCGTAAAGAGCGCGAAAACCGTGTCCGTTCGATCCGTTCAGATAGTGGTAAATCAGATCGCTCGAAATCGAATCAATCTTCATCCCGTAAAAAGGACGGGGAATGGTCAACGCGTAAACCGAACAATAAGAAGAAAAAGACGAATAAGAAACACTTTGAAAATGCACCTCGAAGCAAACGTAAAAAGAAGAAATAAAGGTTCAGGAGCAATGGGACATCCTTTGCTCCTTTTCTTTTCAGAGTGTAACGATACAATTTTTCTTGAAAATATGAGATAATAATGAGTAAACTGATGGAGATGACTAGGGGGATTCCAATGCCAAAGGGAGAAGGCAAGCTTATTGCCCAAAATAAAAAAGCAAGGCATGACTATGCCGTAGAAGAGACATATGAAGCAGGTCTTGTACTTCAAGGGACTGAAATCAAAGCGATCCGGGGAGGCCGGGTGAACTTGAAGGATTCCTTTGCACGTGTTCAAAACGGGGAAATCTTCGTACACAACATGCATATCAGTCCGTATGAGCAGGGAAATCGTTTTAATCATGAACCGCTCAGGACACGTAAATTATTGCTTCACAAAAAGCAAATCAATAAACTGATCGGTGATTCAAAAGAAGCTGGTTATTCCATCGTGCCTTTGAAGCTATACATCAAAAATGGTGTAGCGAAGCTTCTGATCGGGATGGCACGCGGTAAGAAGAAGTATGATAAACGAGAAGATTTGAAGCGTAAAGAAGCGAATCGTTCCATCCAAAGAGAACTGGCTCAGCGCCAAAAAGGGATGTAACACTACAGATTTCCGGAATCTGGCATTTGCAATTATCTCAGGATTTGTTATACTAGTAGATGTCGCAAGGAAATTAAGCGGCAGCAAGAACAATTGAATAAGTGACTTACACGCTGAACTTATTCTTTCCCGTTCTTCCCTTTCTATCATGGGGACGTTACGGATTCGACAGGGATAGTTCGAGCTTAGGTCGCGAGCCGTAGGGGTCGTCTACGTTAAAACGCCAAAGCCAATAATAACTGGCAAAACTAACAATAACCTAGCTTTAGCTGCGTAATAGCACTTTAGCTGTTCCTCCCTCCATCGCCTATGTGGTAGGGTAAGGGACTCACTCTTAGTAGGCTACGCCGGAGTCCACCGTCTGAGGACAAAGGAAGAGACCAATCAGACTAGCTGCACGGACGCCCGTCGATAGGCAGAAGCTGTAGCGAACTTGCGAATATATCGACTACGCTCGTAGACGCTTAAGTGGCGATGTTTCTGGACGTGGGTTCGATTCCCACCGTCTCCACCAAATACATATTTGGTGGTTTTTTATTTGGGTTTTTATCGAGATTCCTTTCCTATATTTTTATTAAGTTAGCCATGTTCCAGTTTTAAAAGGAACATGGCTTTTTGGTGTTTTAGATATAAAAATATCCTAAATCCGTTTAAACGTATTCTAACAGGATATAGTAAAAGTGTATCCAATAACCAAATTCATTAGGAGGAATGAAAAATGTCACATGAAAAGTATCAATCAGCCATTAAAGCACTACACGATTGCATGGAAGCCTGTAACCACTGTTTCGATTCCTGCTTAAAAGAAGATGATATAAACATGATGAAAGGATGCATCCGGTTAGATCGTGAATGCGCGGATATGTGTTCATACTTAGAACAATCCTTAGTGAGAGGGACACCATTTGCAGCGGAACTCGCCCAGGTGTGTGCGAAGATTTGTGAAGCATGCGGCGAAGAGTGTAAGAAACATGATCATGATCATTGTCAAAAATGTGCGGATGCCTGCTTCAACTGTGCAGAAGAGTGTAAAAAAATCGCCTAACAGGAATAATGGTCACCGAGAGAGTGTGATCACCAGCTAAACAAACATAAAGAGATGATCCTTTATCGGGATCATTTTTTTTTGACTCATTTTACGAAAGGGGTCTTTTACTAAAATAAATGAGTTTATAGAATACCACCAGTGGTACAGAATAAAAAACAGGGATCAAGAGCAACAGCCCATTTTTACATTTCGTCGAATCAATTCTGTTGACTAAAATCGATTACAGTTGTAAACTATAAATATAAATCGATTACAAATGTAAACAGAAAGGGGTGGTCAACTTGCCCAAAGAAGAAAAACCGGAAATCACGGATTCTGAGTGGGAAGTGATGAGAGTTGTCTGGACGCTCAAAGAAGTGACCAGCAAGGAAATAAGTGCCGTCCTTCAAGAAAAGAAAGAGTGGAAACCGGCAACCACGAAAACCTTTATTGGGCGTCTGGTCAAAAAAGGGATGCTGACAACCGAAAAAATCGGAAACCGGTTCATTTACAGGCCGGGAGTCAGCGAGAAAGAAAGCCTCAAAACACTGAAGTCAGGATTATTCACCCATATATGCAGCCGGGCGGTGGGGAAAACGATTGCCGACCTGATTGGAGAGGCAACGTTGAGCCATGAAGATATTGCGCTTCTTGAACAAGTTTTACAATCCAAGAAAAAAGATGCTGTCGATGAGATCGCTTGTAATTGCGTTCCAGGACAGTGTACCTGCAAAAAAGATCAAGGCATGAACTGCCATCATTAAAAATTAAAGGAGTGTTTTAGCAATGGAAAAAACATTATTAAACGTATCTGGAATGACATGTGGGAATTGTGTGAAAAAAGTAGAGACGGTTCTGAACGAACTGGACGGAGTAGAAAAAGCCAAAGTTGATCTCGAAAATGGTGCGGCTAAGGTGAAGTATGACGAATCAAAGCAATCACCAGACAGTTTAAGTAAAGCGGTGTCTGATGCGGGATATCAAACAGAACCTGCAAAATAAAAGGTGGTCAGCACAATGACGGAAAAAACATTGAACATCGAAGGAATGACATGTGCCTCTTGTTCACAGGCTGTTGAGAAAGCAACGAAGAAACTAGCTGGTGTTCAACAAGCAAACGTAAATCTTGCAACCGAGAAAATGAATATAACCTATGATGAAAATGAGCTTTCCCTCGAAGAAATCAAGCAGGCAGTGGATGACGCAGGTTATAGGGCAGTCACAGAAATGGAGAAAAAGACCTTCAGCGTGACAGGCATGACGTGCGCATCCTGTGTGCAATCGGTCGAAAAGGCGACAAGAAAATTGGATGGCGTTAAGGATTCGACGGTCAATATGGCTACAGAGAAAATGGTCATTGAGTACGATTCCGCCGTCGTTACCGTGTCTGATATCAAAGGGGCGGTTTCCGACGCCGGATATGAAGCACATGAGGAGATGGACTCAGAGGATTCAGTAGACGAAGACAGGAATAAGAAAGAGCAGCACATCAGGACCATGTGGAAACGCTTCTGGGTTTCAGCCGTCTTCACTGTTCCCTTGCTCCTGGTCTCCATGGGGCATATGTTCGGCATGCCACTGCCCGATGCGATCGATCCGATGGTGAACCCATCTGGATTTGCGTTGATACAACTTGTTCTCACCATTCCTGTCGTGGCGATGGGGAAACCGTTTTTCACCGTGGGATTTAAGACGCTTTCAAAACGCCATCCCAATATGGATTCATTGGTGGCCCTCGGAACTGGGGCAGCGTTCTTCTATAGTTTGTTTGCAAGCATCATGATCATGGCAGGCAGTGAACGGTATGCGCAGAATCTTTATTTTGAATCGGCAGCCGTCATCCTCACCCTCATTACTTTAGGGAAATATTTCGAGGCCCTTTCGAAAGGGAAAACGTCTGAAGCGATCAAGAAACTGATGGGGCTTGCCCCTAAAACAGCCACAGTCGTAAGAGATGGAGCAGAAATCGAAATTTCGGTCGAAGAAGTGGAAGTCGGGGATATCATCATCGTGAAGCCTGGCGAAAGGATACCCGTTGATGGAATCGTGACAGAAGGGAAAACATCCGTCGATGAAGCAATGCTCACCGGGGAAAGTATCCCTGTTGAGAAAACGCCGGGTTCGAACGTCATCGGTGCGAGCATCAACAAAAATGGAACCATCCGATATGAGGCTACGAAAGTCGGGAAAGATACGGCATTATCCCAGATCATCAAGCTGGTGGAAGATGCGCAAGGATCAAAGGCCCCCATTGCCAAAATGGCGGATGTGATTTCAGGATATTTTGTGCCCATCGTCATCGTTCTTGCCATTTTATCCGGGCTCGCCTGGTATGTTTCAGGAGAATCAGGCCTCTTTGCCTTTACGATTGCCATTTCGATTCTCGTGATCGCCTGTCCTTGTGCTCTTGGACTCGCGACACCTACAGCCATCATGGTCGGTACGGGAAAAGGCGCTGAAAATGGCGTCCTCATTAAAAGCGGTTTAGCTCTTGAAACAACCCACAAAATAGACACCATCGTGTTTGATAAGACCGGTACCATTACGGAAGGTAAGCCTGTAGTGACGGATATCGTGATGGCGGAAGGCTTTTTAGAGGAAGAACTCCTGATCCTTGCCGCTTCAGCTGAAAAGGGATCTGAACATCCCCTTGGAGAAGCGATTGTCCGAGAAGCGGAAGAGAGAGGACTGACCCTGCGTAAGACGGACTTCTTTGACGCCATTACGGGACAGGGAATTGAAGTGACGGTCGAAGGAGACGATCTCCTGCTCGGAAACCGCAAGTTGATGGACGAAAATGATGTCGATGTCGGTGAACTGGCAGAAGCTTCGGACCGCTTGGCAGCCGAGGGGAAAACGCCGATGTACATCGCCGTCGAAGAACAGATTGCGGGCATCATCGCCGTCGCCGATACGGTAAAAGAAACGAGTTTCAAAGCCATTGAAAAACTTCACAGAATGGGGATCCAAGTGGCAATGATTACGGGAGACAACAAGCGGACAGCGGAAGCGATCGCAAGAGAAGTAGGGATCGACCGCGTGCTGAGTGAAGTACTGCCAGAAGACAAAGCCAATGAAGTCAAGAAGCTTCAGGAAGAAGGCAGGAAGGTGGCGATGGTCGGGGACGGAATTAATGATGCTCCCGCCCTTGCGCAGGCTGATATCGGGATCGCCATCGGCTCCGGTACGGACGTGGCCATGGAGTCGGCAGACATCGTCCTCATGAGAAGTGATCTAATGGACGTACCGACAGCCGTTGAATTAAGTAAAGCGACCATAAGGAACATCAAGCAGAACCTATTCTGGGCATTTGGTTATAATATCCTCGGTATTCCTATTGCCATGGGAATCTTATACCTGTTCGGCGGGCCGTTATTAAATCCAATGATCGCCGGGGCAGCCATGAGCTTCAGCTCGGTATCTGTCTTGCTGAACGCCCTTCGATTGAAAGGATTCAAACCATCAGGTCTATAGTTCTAACGACTTTTATAAAGAGGTTCTGTGTTTATTCACAGGACCTCGTTTACTATTGGAACATTTGAAGTGAATGAAGGATTAAAATATCTTATTCTCAGATAATTTTTTGATCTGATTTGTGAAAAGTGTTTATGTAAAATTCTAAATAATCAACCTATAAACCGCTCTCAACGTTATTCTCAGATAACGTTGAGAGTTATTTTTTTGTCCATTGAGCAATTCTTTCCAACATTGTTACCGTTCTGTGAATAAAATGCGTCGAAATTTCGAAAATCTGTTTAAAAATGAAGTTATGAAGGGTACCTGATTAGAGAATTTGATAGTATAGGTCTACGAGAGTAAATTCTACATAAAGGAAGGTGATTTCTTTTGTTTAATAAATTTAAACCGTATTTAATTGTTTTAATAAGTCTTATTTCGTTATTTTTCATCATTATTTTCAGTACGGATAGCGAATTGATCATCCTGGATCCCAAAGGACCGGTGGGTGCCGTTCAAAAAGATCTGATTATGCTGTCCATCTACTATATGATTGCCATTATGGTTGTTGTACTTGGATTCTTTACAATCATACTATTCAAGTATCGGAGCAGTAAGAAGAATAGTGACTATAAACCGGATATGCACGGAAGTACATTCCTTGAGATCATTTGGACGTTGATTCCTGTCCTGATCGTCATTGCATTATCCATCCCCAATACAAAGGCCCTTTATGAATTGAGGGAAGCACCGGAAGCGACCGCTCATAAAGACCCGATCGTGATCCATGCGACGGCTGTCGATTGGAAATGGATCTTCAGCTACCCTGAAGAAGGAATCGAAACCGTAAACTATGTGAATGTCCCTGAGGATCATCCGATTCTCTTCAAAGTAACCGCTGCAGACTCTATGGCTTCCTTCTGGGTACCACAAATCGGCGGTCAGATCTATGGAATGCCTGGAATGGTCAATGACTTATATCTGCAGGCTGATGAACCTGGAACGTATGATGGAAGAAATTCCAACTTCACAGGTGAAGGTATGACGCACCAAACGTTTGATTTCGTTGCGATGAAACAAGACAAATATGAAGATTGGGTAGAAGATGCTCAAGACGAACCGAAATTGACGGAAGATACGTATGAAAAACTGATGCTTCCTGAAACGGTTGATAAGATGACCTTTTCATCTACTCACTTAGCATTCGTCGATCATGGTAAGAATTCCGAGTATGCTATGGCGATCCGCCAGAAGTACGGACTGGATACCACGGTAGGTGGAGCAGATAAAGATGCTAAATCCGTTCATGGCAATATGGATATGGAAGGCCATGAAGGCATGGACCATGACGATAAGAAGAAAAAAGATGAAGATGACAACCATGAAGATCATGGCGGTCACGAGCACTAAGAAGGGAGGACTTTAAATGTTTGATTTTATTAAGGATAATCTGATCCTTAACGATCCGTTGATTATAGGAGCCAACATTTCGATCGTTTTTACCGTAATCGGAATCGTTGCAGTCCTCACTTATTTTAAAAAGTGGAAATGGCTGTGGAACGACTGGATCACAAGCGTTGATCATAAAAAAATCGGAATTATGTATATCCTGGCTGCACTTGTCATGCTCTTCCGCGGAGGAGTCGATGCACTCTTGATGAGGGCACAACTGACCGTACCGGATAATTCATTTTTAACATCCGAGCATTACAATGAAATCTTTACGACTCATGGTACGATCATGATTCTGTTCATGGCGATGCCATTCTTACTTGGATTGATGAATGTGGTTGTTCCTTTGCAAATTGGTGCAAGGGACGTAGCCTTCCCCTACTTGAATAACTTAAGTTTCTGGTCATTCATGTTCGGGGCAATCCTTTTCAATATGTCCTTCGTGTTCGGTGGATCACCGAATGCCGGTTGGACGAACTACGCACCACTTGCCATTGAAGGTAGTCCTGGACCGGGTATTAACTATTACCTGCTTGGCTTACAGATATCGGGGATCGGTACGTTACTGACGGGTATCAACTTTGTCGTCACCATCATCAAGATGCGTGCACCTGGCATGACGCTTCTTCGTATGCCGATGTTCACATGGACGACGTTGATCACGGCTTTCATCATCGTATTTGCTTTCCCGATTCTGACTGTCACGTTAGCATTGATGACATTTGACCGTGTATTTGGTTCCCACTTCTTCACGCTGACAGATGGTGGTAACCCGATGCTTTGGGCCAATTTATTCTGGCTATGGGGACACCCGGAAGTATATATTGTAATTCTGCCGGCTTTCGGTATTTTCTCAGAGATTATTGCTACTTTCGCAAGAAAAACATTATTTGGCTATAAATCTATGATTATCTCACTTGTAGCGATTTCAGGTTTGAGCTTCGTCGTATGGGTGCATCACTTCTTTACAATGGGTGGAAACGCCGCTGTGAACAGTGTATTCTCGATTACAACAATGGCGATTGCCATACCGACTGGAATCAAGATATTCAACTGGCTGGGTACGTTATTTAAAGGCAAGATTGAATTTACTGTACCGATGTTATGGTCTGTTGCGTTTATCCCGACATTCCTGATCGGTGGGGTGACAGGGGTTATGCTTGGAATGGCTGCGGCCGACTTCCAATATCACAATAACTACTTCCTGGTAGCTCACTTCCATTACACACTGATCGCCGGGGTTGTCTTTGCCTGCTTCGCGGGTCTCACATACTGGTATCCTAAGATGTTTGGACATAAAATGAATGAACGGATCGGCAGATGGACTTTCTGGTTCTTCTCCATCGGCTTCAATCTTTGTTTCCTACCTCAGTTCGTATTAGGATTCGCGGGTATGCCGAGACGTGTGTACACATACGGACCTGAAGACGGTTGGACGGCATTGAATATGATCTCTTCTGTCGGAGCGTTCGGAATGGGAGTCGGATTCATGATTCTTGTGTACGGAATCTACTATAGCTTCCGTTTTGCCAAGAGAGAAACAACAGGTGACGCGTGGGATGGTCGTACCCTTGAATGGGCAACAAGTTCGGCGATTGCCCCTCATTACAACTTTGCACATGTTCCTGAAGTGAAGAGTCATGATGCATTTTATGATATGAAGCAAGAAGGAAGAAAGATGATTCCTGATAACTTTGAATACCAACCGATTCACATGCCAAGTAACGCCGGGACACCTTTCATCATGTCCGCATTATTCTTCGCCGCAGGATTTGGTTTAGTGTTTGAACTGTTCTGGATGGCGATATTGGCACTAATCGGTATCTTCGGATGTATGGCGTATCGCTCATTAATGTCTCATAAGCAAGATGAAGGATATTATGTCAGCGTAAAAGAAATTGAAAAAACGGAAAATCCGTATAAGAGGGAGGCGTGAGCATGGCACATAGTACAAATATAGATCCAAACACGCCGCTTGAATATCAGTCTGATATTGGTAAACTGAATATATTCGGATTCTGGGTTTTCCTGGGTGCGGAGATTGCCTTATTTGCCACGATTTTCGCAACGTTCTTCGCTCTGAAGGCCGGTACCATGGGTGGACCGCTTCCAAGTGAAGTGTTTGATATGAAAAATACGATTATCATGACGCTACTATTGTTAATAAGTAGTTTCACGTCTGGTTTATCAATAAATGAATTACGAAAGAGAAATGTCAAATCCATGATGGTTTGGCTGATCATCACATTACTATTCGGATTAGGATTTCTATACTTGGAAATCACGGAATTTGTCCATTTGGTCCATGAAGGGGCAGCAATGACGACGAACTCATTCTGGTCATCCTTCTATTTACTGACCGGAACGCACGGTCTCCACGTATCGGTTGGGATCTTATGGATCACCCTAGTAATGTTCCAAGTGAAGAAACAAGGTTTGAATCCTGATACCGCTAAAAAACTATTTGTATCCAGCTTGTATTGGCACTTTCTGGACTTTGTCTGGATCTTCGTGTTCACAAGCGTTTACTTATTAGGGATGGTGGGATAATGTCACAACATACGAATCATAGTGGATTACCTTGGACTCAGATCATTGGATTTATTTTATCGATTGCCTTGACGTTCTTAGCCGTCTGGTTTGGACTATATACGAATATGGCCTATGAACTGATCGTAGCGATTGTATTCGTCCTTGCCTTCATACAGGCTGCTATCCAGCTCTTCATGTTCATGCACGTAACGGAAGGTGAAGGTAAATGGCAGGTGGGTAAGATGATGTCGGCGGCATTTATCGCGATTGTCATCGTAGCCGGATCTGTCTGGGTAATGAGCAATATGCATTAAAATAGAAAAGAAGCTGTTGGGATCCCCCGACAGCTTCTTTTTTTATGTTCGTGTATTGTTACCCTTCATGACCTTCGTAATTAAATTGCCATTGAATGCCGAATTTATCGGTGACTTGACCGTACAGCTTGCTCCAGAATGTTTCCTGAAGCTCCATATCCACCTTACCGCCTTCTTTCAACTTGTGGAAACGGGACGTCAATTTTTCAGGATCATCGCTTACCAGGGCAAGGGTGATGTTGTTACCTTCTGCAAAAGGCATATTGGGAAAAACATCGGAAAACATGACATTACTGCCATCGATGGTGAGTCGTGTATGTAGGACCAGATTTTTTGCTTCTTCCGGCAGGGGATAGTCAGGATGTGGGGGTGCCTCAGCGAACGTCATGATCTGTGGGGGTTCGGTTTCAAATACTTCAGCATAATACTCCACCGCTGCCCGGCAATTGCCATTGAAATTCAGGTAAACATTAACCGACATATACATCACTCCTAAAATTGTGTTGGGTATTCTTCTGTATTTTACCATCTTTATAGTCATATGAAATAATAAAAATTAGAAAAGTCAAAAAATAAAACTTCAAAAATCCCTCCTGCCAACCGGCAAAAGGGATTTTAAGAGCGTATTAAGCTTTTAACTCTCTCAGGATATTGATGCCAAACAACAGTATCCCACCTGTCGTCAGGACCCCGCCTGTTGCAATGACCGGGATGACTGCTTCATTCCCAAGTACAAACAGGAATAATCCGATCATCATAAGCGGCAATCCGACATTATGGAGCCAAAAATGAGTTTTGGCCAATTTCGTTTTTGATACAGCCGGGAATAAGTGATAAATGAGACCTGCAAGCGTCAGTGCCGTCCAGCCCAATAAGTTAATATGAACGTGAACAGGGGTCAGGGTGTAGTCATGGACCATGGACATATAGAGTCCGATACATACCCCGATCATAAAGTAGATGACTGAGATTTTAATCAGTTTGATCCCCATACGAATCCTCCTCCTTCACTGGTAATATATGAGTATTTAGACTCGTGTAGAACGTTCTATCATGGTGTAATAACAATATATTAAAGCCTTCTTTTTCCTGAAAAAAGGGAGAAACATATTACTATTATGAAAGCGCTTTTTTAGAATTTTTGGAATTAATGGTTTTCCCTCTAAAACGTTGCCTACTCCCTCTCTAATTGATAGAATCATCAATTAGAGAGACAATCCAAATATGGGGAGTAGAGAAATGATAAACGTCACTAGTGGATTTAGAATAGAAAAAGATTTCCTCGGGGAAAAAGAGGTACCTGAAGATGTGTATTATGGAATACAAACGTTACGGGCAGTGGAAAACTTTCCGATTACGGGATATAAAATTCATAAAGAGATGATCGATGCCCTGGCAGTCGTAAAGAAAGCGGCGGCACTTGCGAACATGGAAACGACACGCCTTTATGACGGAATCGGTCAAGCCATCGTGCAGGCTGCTGATGAAATCCTGGAAGGCAAGCTTCATGAATTCTTCATCGTCGATCCGATCCAGGGAGGGGCAGGTACGTCGATCAATATGAATGCCAATGAAGTCATTGCCAACCGGGCTTTGGAACTCATGTCCCATCGTAAAGGGGAATATGGGAAGGTGAGCCCGAACAGTCATGTGAATATGTCACAGTCAACCAATGACGTATTCCCGACGGTCATCCATATTTCCACTCTGAAATTATTGGAGAAGCTTCTGGACACGATGGAGCATATGCTGAAAGCCTTCAGACAAAAAGCCAAGGAGTTCGATCCCGTCATTAAAATGGGACGTACCCACCTGCAGGATGCGGTACCAATTCGCCTAGGACAGGAGTTTGAAGCATACAGCCGAGTAGTGGAACGGGATATCAAGCGCATCGGGCGTACCCGTGATCATCTCTATGAAGTGAATATGGGGGCAACCGCTGTAGGAACCGGTTTGAATGCGGATCCTGTTTATATCAAGAGTGTCGTGAAGCACCTGGCTGATATCAGCGGGTTGCCACTAACAGGGGCTGAACATCTGGTAGATGCGACACAAAATACCGATGCCTACACAGAAGTTTCGGCTGCATTGAAGGTGTGTATGACGAACATGTCCAAGATCGCCAATGACCTGCGTTTGATGGCTTCGGGACCTCGTGCCGGACTTGGTGAAATTTCACTTCCATCTAGGCAGCCGGGCTCTTCCATCATGCCGGGTAAAGTGAATCCGGTCATGCCGGAACTGATCAATCAAGTGGCCTTCCAGGTGATGGGGAATGATCAGACCATCTCATTGGCCTCTGAAGCCGGCCAGCTTGAACTGAACGTCATGGAGCCAGTACTTGTATTCAACCTCCTTCAATCTATCAGTATCATGAACAATGCGTTCAGAAGTTTTACAGACAACTGTCTTGTCGGGATTGAAGCGAATGAGACACGTATGAAGGAATATGTTGAAAATAGTGTGGGGATCATTACTGCGGTTAACCCTCATCTGGGATATGAAGTCGTTTCCCGGATCGCCAGGGAAGCGATCCTGAAAGGGAAATCGGTAAGGGAGCTTTGTCTTGAGTACGATGTTCTGACAGAGGAAGAGCTTGATTTGATCTTGAATCCTTATGAAATGACGAATCCGGGGATTGCGGGAAGAGTGTTATTTGATCGGGCATAGAAAATGAAAATAAGATTTAATGTGACTTTGGAAAAATTATTCCGTTCAATTGGACTTGAATTAGAAGAATAACAAGAAATGAAGGAGGTGTCCTAAAGGGCATCTCTTTTTTGTGCTAAGTAATCCCCTCCGGCAGTCCACTAGACTTCTCCAACAAATTATCCTCAACTTATGTAAGAGCAGTTGTTTCCGGTAAGGGTATGACCTTATCCTCTCGATTTGATATTTCACGTTTTTTCTTCAGAACAACAGCCAGTCTTGAAGAATGGAGTTTTTTTAAATAAGTGACCAATCAATTTGATGAAATTCCTCAGAAATAAAATCATATCAAATCATAATAGAATGAAATGGAAACGATCTGGATAGTGAAGAATGAAGTTTTATCGTCGTATAGCGTGCACAAAATGAGAAAGAATCAGAATGCGAATAGCAGGTGAGAAAAATGAATGCAACGTTGTTTCAGGAGATTCAGCACTCGATGGAAAAGGTGGGGTGGAGAAAGATAGACTTAGCACAACGATCGGGGATTCATATGAGTGACATCAGTCGGATTTTTAATCACAAGCAACCACTTTCACTAAAACATCTGGATGCCATTACAGCTGCTCTCGGGCAAGTGGAAGGTTCTCTTTATCCGTTTTATGTAGAGGAATGCTTTAATGAGCACCAACTATTGGATAAACGCAGAAGTATCCAGTTCCTGTATAAGTGCATAACGCTTGGTTACGAGGAGCAGAAACGTGCTCTGTTGCTTGCCATGGGGGCAGAATCGTCAGATACGGTCCGTTCAACCTATTTGACCTACATTTTTTCCGTCGCGGAAAAGCTGTTTAATACCAACAAAGAAGAGAAGGCATTACCTCTATATGAGTTGATTGTTGAAAAAGAACCGAATGATTTTTCAGAACAACTGGCAACTAGTTATTTTAGGCGGTTTTATATAGTGAGAATGACTGAGAATGCACAAATAGCCCTAACGCATGTGTTAGAGCACCTGATGTGTTTACCGAGAGAAGTTAGAATGGAAGCGTATTTATGGATTACAGCTTATTACTATCGACGTGAGCAATGGAAAGAAGTTCTTTATTACGCGGAGAGATTGGAAAGCATGAACAAGGAGGGTGAGTATTATGCAAGAGCCCTGATGTATAAAAGTTTTGCATTGGTACGGCTGGGTGGTTCACTTGAAGAAGTATTGGCTCTTATTGTCCGATACGCTCAGGAAAACGAATATTTCGCTGAAATAGCTGCTGGGAACCGGTTTGCTGCTTATTTAGATTTTGGCCACTTGGAGTATGCAGATGAGTATCTTGCCTGGTTAGAAGATAGAGATGATCTATATGTTGGTTTACCAAAAGTGCTAGAGGCATATGTTCAATTGAAACGTATAGAAGATGCGAAATGGCTCTTGGAATGGTATCAACATATCCTTGATGACATGCCAATTGGTGGAGAACTGTGGCTGAAACAGAAGGTGAATTTAGATTTTCGATATGCCTATGCTCTGTACCAGTGTGAAACCCTTTTATTGCCGGAAGGATTGGATGAACTATTAAATGTGGCGAATACAGCAAACCAAATAGGTAATATAGAGAGATTTAAAAAATGTCTTCTCATTTATTGGAGATACAGGCACCATGCGACAGGTGACCAAAGAAACAAATACATACAACTCTTAGGTATAAATGAACACGAAGAAATAAATGAATATAGTTATACACAGCGACGTAACCAATCTATATCTACTTAATATTCCTAGTAATTAAGTAAGAATAGGTGATTTAAAAAAATGACAAACTGAAACTCTCTTAATAAAAAAACTGAATTTGATGAAATTTTGCAAAAGTTATATTCTATCAAATTTAAATAGTATGAATATAACAAATGAAGAAAGAAGGGAAAAGGCGGATGAAAAAGAGAATGACTAAAAATGTCACTTTGTTGGCACTCAGTGCTGGTTTAGTAGGCAGTAGTATTGCACCAGCTTCACTAACTCACCACGTTCATGCAAAGCCATCTTCAAACATTGATCAAGTACTGTCAAAGCTGACTCCAGAGCAGCGTCAAGCGATTAAACAATTACAAACGAATGACCAGGGAGGACTGCAACTCTCTCCAGAGGTAGATCAAAAGAGTAACGATACTATTTCTGTCATTGTAGAATTTAAGGATAAGCCGGAAAAGACAGCGGTGCTGGTAGCGGAGTTAGAAGGAAAAAAACTGTCTAAGACGAAAGCAAAAGAAAAAGTAGACGCAGCACATGAAACCTTCCAGAAAGATCTTCAAACGATTTTCAAGAATGATTTGAAACAAAAGAAATCCCCATTCAAAATCAAGCAGGCCTACAAGCATGCCTTTAATGGTGTGGCAATGACCATCCCAGCCAATAAGGCAAAAGCACTGCTTGATTCTGAGGCGGTGAAGGCTGTCTGGAGTGATAAGGAAGTTCACATCGAGCCGCCTGTCACAGAAGAAGAATCGAAGCAGAAGGAAGTAACGCATACGAATACCACTTTTCCAGGTATTGAAAAACTCCATCATGAAGGCTTTACCGGAGAAGGTGTGAAGGTAGGGATTTTAGATACTGGAATCGACTATGATCACCCTGATTTACAAGAGGCCTATAAAGGCGGATATGATTTTGTAGATAACGATAATGATCCGATGGAAACAACCTATGATGATTGGGTGAAAGCAGGGAAGCCATGGTCTGGATCGCCATATTATACGGAGCATGGAACGCATGTAGCAGGAATCATTGCCGGACAAGGTAAGAACGAATCTGACTATGCAGTAACCGGTGTAGCGCCGGATGCTGATATTTATGCGTATCGTGTATTAGGTCCTGAAGGCACAGGCAGTACGGGGGCGATTTTAGCCGGGATTGATCAAGCAGTGGAAGATGATATGGATGTCATTAACATGTCCCTTGGGGCAAGTTACAACGACCCGCTCTATGTGACAAGTATTGCCGTTAACAATGCTGTGCTGGCAGGTGTAACGGCAGTAGTGTCAGCAGGAAACTCAGGAAATGGAATGTATACACTTGGTTCACCTGGTACCTCTCCATTGGCGCTTACTGTCGGGGCGAGTGACACATCCGTCACGATTCCGACATTTACAGGAACGCTCCATGCAGATGAAAATGTATCAGCGAATTTAAAGCTAATTGCCAGAGGGTTCGATGATAAATTAGAAGAATTAGAAGGACAAAATTTGCAAGTTGTAGATGGAGAAAACGGTTCTTATTCTGACAAAGATTTGAATGGGAAAGTGATTCTTGCCACACGTGGTTATATTGATCTTCGTTCTATGATCAATAATGCGAAAAAAGGTGGGGCGAAAGCTCTTCTATTATATAACGCCTATCCGTTGGAAGATGTGTATTTAGGAGAAGGTTTTGACTCTCTTCCTGTATTCTCTATAAGCGATGAACAAGGAGCCGCAATGAAGGAAGCTCTGGCTTCTGGGAGTGAAACGTTCTCCTTTGATGAGTTAGGTGATCCAGTTGTGACCGGAGGGGACGTTCTAGCTGACTTCAGCTCACGTGGCCCTTCCCGCGTCTTATATGATATAAAGCCTGAAGTAACGGCACCCGGGGTGTCAGTATTATCTACGGTACCATCCTATGTGCATGGAGAAGACCAAATCGGGAACTATAAAAATGCTTATGAACGTTTATCCGGTACCTCCATGGCATCGCCAAATGTTGCAGGGGTTGCGGCACTATTAAAACAAACTGACCCTGACATGACGCCTGCCGAGATCAAAACAAGGCTCATGAATACGGCAGCTCCATTAAATGGAGATTACAGCGTATTTGAAGTTGGCGCAGGTCGTGTGGATCCGTATAAAGCGATTCATGCACAAGCAAATATTCAAGTAAGTGACGAGACGAAAACGAGTGATGGAGGAGCGTCGACTCTTTCAGATGAGGGAATCCAAACGATTAAAGAGACGACAGGTGCCCTTAGCTTTGGTGCTAAGACTGTCAATGGAAAGCATATAAGAGAGACACGTTCGGTCACACTGTACAACAGCAGCGAAGAAACGAAAACGTTCGACGTGAAGGTCGAATTCCAAACTCTTGGAAAAAGGTTTGATAACGATTATTCCCGTGTGGCAAACGATGCGAAGGCCAACGGTGTCACCGTGGAGACAAAGGACACACTGAAAGTGAAGGCAGGTAAGAAAAAGAAAACTGCGGTTACCATGTTAGTTCCGAAAACGGCTGATATAGGAAACTATGAAGGCTATGTGGTGTATACAAATAAAGAAAATCCGGATGAAACGTATCGTGTTCCATTTGGCATTCATACTGCAGAAGAAGGCATTGATCATATTGAGGTAAATCCGCCTGCTTTTACGACCGCTGTCGAGGCTGGTTATAATGGCATCCGATGGTCAGTCGGCCTTAATTTCCAATTGAAATCTCATATGCGTTCAATGGATCTCTTCCTTGTCGATCCAAAAACGAACAAAGAAATCGGTTTTCTTGGTTCATTTGACGGAATGGGTGCCGATGAAAATATTGAATACTATCTAAGAGGTGTGCTGAACGAAGGTTATTACCATCCGTTAACAGGAAATCCAGATCAGCCAATCGCGTATGATAAGGAACAAACCGATCCGGGACTATACAATATCAGAATGGTAGGGACAAATGATCAAGGGAAAACCTTTACCTCAGATGCCCCGGTTTACTATAGCGTTACCCAGCCAGCCCTCGATCTCAACGTAGACTCTGGTGTAGTAGAATATAGTCCGGATCAAACAACGTTACCATTAAACGGTTCTGTTTACGATCCAGGTGTAGAAGAAATGAAAGCCGGCGGTATGGATGTGTCTCAAGCTAATAATAAGTTTGTTTACGAGTTTGGTAGATACAGCACCGAAGTTCCATTAGACGCTGACGGAAATTTTACGTCAGAACTTTCACTGATCCCGGGTGTTTCAGTGCTGCCAGTGAAAATGTATGCAGAAAATATGGCAACAGTCAGGAACTATTCTAGTTATAAACAGGTATATTATGTGAAACAAGGGACTCAGTATGGAACAGCTATTCCAGATGAAAAGAAGGTAACTGCGGGCGATTCGGTGACCGTTACCCTTTCGATGAACAATATGACAAACATGAAGCAAGCGGTGTATTCCTTTGTGAATCCATCGAACGTAGATGTAATAAGCATTAACCCCCACGCAACATTGAATGGAAAACTGGATATTCAAACAGTAAATTCGGATGTAACCATCGACGGAAAGACGATGGTGAAAACGACCATTACCGCAACTGTAACAGGTGATGCTGGACAAACAGGGGTATCAGGAAAGGTTCCAATGGTAGACATCACATACAAAGTAAACGAGGATTCTAACGCGTTGGATACAACTTTTAATCAATTCGATGTATCATATACCAACATAGATGATACGATGAAATCCGTCAGTGGTATTAGTATCCCTTACCATGTAGAGCGGACGTACTCGGTTTTGAAATCGCATGTATTTCCTGAAGCATTTAAGAATCCTTGGGTACCAGATGAGCCATTAACACAATTTGATTATGTAAAAGCAGGCACAAAAGTAAAAGTGACAGATGAAGCAGGAAAAGAATATCCAAACGGTTTTGGAATAGAAAACTATACGACTACTGCTTTCTTCTCAGCTAAATTACCACTAACGGACAAACCATTCACTTTCGAGGTGGAGACGCCGGGACATTTCAAGGTGAAGAAAACATTTACAATCGGGTTGATAGAAAATGGTGAAGTGAAACCTTATGGGAAAGCAATCTTTCCTGAACCTGCACCTGCTGGAGATGTGAACCAAGATAATGTGATTGATGTGAAAGACGCGCTTTCCATTCAATCAAACTGGGACACAGACAAACGCGAAGCAGATATTAACTTTGATGGAGTAGTAGACGGAAAGGATATGCAATTTGTCATCAATAATTACATGATGCAAAATCCTTGGATGGATAACTCTCCAGAACCTCTGAAAACACAAAATGGAGAAACATTAGAAAGTGTGTTGGAGGAATTAAATATTCAGTAAGGAAATAGAGCAATGGCCAATGGGTCGTTGCTCTTTTTGTGGAGTGAAATATATCTAGTGGGTAGCAGGACAGACTGATCGAATAGATAGCGTATTTTAAAGGAGATTTCCGTTTTTATCTAAAAAGGGAGGGAATTTTATAGGAGTTTGTTGGTCCTCTTGCCTACTACCATACTCACGGATCAGTGGATATTTGTTGCTTAATAAGAATATGTTTTTTTGAAAATATGTTAATTTTTATTAGCTCTCAATTTCGTTGCTAACGTGTTATTGCAGAGGAAATGCACTATTACACACTTCCAAACGAATAGTTCTAAAACCTCGAAATCTCCTGGATCATTTTTACTACAAAATTATCCACCGATGCATGAACAAATGTCAAATATGAACCGTTCCTTCTGTAATGCATGGATGCAACAGGACAATTCCCCCCATTGTCCCAATATGGAAGATTATATAAAATTTGAACTAGGGTACCCATTACATTGAATAGATTTATTTATTAGTTGGTTGGTTGTATGTCTCTTTTGTCACCCGTTAATTAGTAGTGTTAAACATTAAAGACAATCAGGGGGAATAGTATGAAGACAGAAAGGCTTAAACCCATATTTAAGGGCACGTTAATTGCTAGTTTGCTGGTTTCTGCAGGTTTGCCATCAGGAGCAATTGCTGAGCGAAATTTTCAGAATAAACAGAAAAATATAGAGCAGATGTTGATGAACTTAACGGATCAGCAAAGGAAGGCATTGAAAGAGCTGGAAATCTCGCCTGGTTTCACCATATCACCCGAGATAAACCAAAATAGCTCTGAAATGGTTGACGTAATCGTCGAATTTAATCAGGCTCCTGCAAAAGTAGAAGTTGCAAAGCAAGCTGTCAAAGGGAAAAAAATGTCTTTATCTTCTGCAAAAGAAAAAGCAGAAAGCGAGCATGATACGTTTAAAAAAGAGTGGAAAAAGGTCAAAAAATTAAATAGGCCAGATGATGAAAAAATGGAAGATGCCAAGATAACGAAAGAATTCCACGCAGCATTCAATGGGGTAGCGATGACGTTGCCGGCAAGGGCAGTTCAAGAGCTGCTCAGTACAGGAGTCGTGAAACGAGTATGGAAGGATAATGAAGTTAAGCTTGATCTCCCACAAGAGGCAAAAGAAATGAATTCAGGGACTCCAACCCATGCAGATGACAGTCTTTCACAAATTGGTGCGGACAAGCTTCACCAAGAGAATATTACAGGTGAAGGGATTAAAGTAGGGGTTATTGATACAGGTATTGACTATAACCATCCGGATTTAAAAGACTCTTATAAAGGCGGATACGATTTTGTCGATAATGATTCAGATCCGATGGAGGCGACTTATCAAGAGTGGAAGGATTCCGGGAAGCCTGAATTCAATGGTTCCAGTTATTATACATACCATGGAACACACGTTTCCGGGTCCATCGCGGCATCCAAGGAAAACAGCTCTCCAGCGGCCGTAAAGGGGGTAGCCCCTGATGTCGATCTTTATGTGTACAGAGTGTTGGGTCCATATGGAAGTGGATCGACCGCTGCTGTAATGGCAGGGATTGACAAGTCAGTAACAGATGGTATGGATGTTATCAACCTGTCTCTAGGGTCGAATATTAATGACCCTCTTAATCCGTCGTCTATAGCGGTTAACAATGCCATGCTCTCTGGTGTGGTTACGGTCGTTGCGGCAGGTAACACAGGCCCTAATGAAAAAACACTGGGATCTCCAGGATCGTCTGCATTAGGAATAACAGTTGGTGCCAGCGATGTGTCAGTAACGATCCCGACCATTACTGCCAATTCGGGAGATCAAGAAATTAAGGATATGAAGCTGTTAGCACAAAATTTCACAGATAACTTGGAAGACCTCCAGAATATGACCCTTCCAATTGCTGAAGTGGGGATCGGGACACAAAGCGATTTTAAAGATGTTGATGTAGCTGGTAAGGTAGCGTTCATAGAACGCGGCCTCATTACTTTCGATGAAAAAGTGCAAAACGCAAAAGATGCAGGTGCTAAAGCGGCGATTATTTATAACAATGTGGATGGTGAAATAGAAGCTTTTATAGGCAAAGGGACTAATTATATACCTGCTTTCCGCCTATCAAAGGCTGAAGGGGAACAACTGAAATCACAAGCAGAAATTACCTTTGAGTCATTAGGAAGCGTCAAGACAGGGGGAGATCATTTAGCGGAATTCAGTTCGAGAGGGCCAGCTCACGGGAATGATGACGTTAAACCAGATGTCGTTGGACCAGGTGTGGCGATATCCTCAACTTTTCCTGAGTTTATCAATCATCCCGAAGAGGGAGAAAGTTATGATACTGCATATGGCCTTCTAAGTGGAACATCAATGGCCTCTCCTCACGTAACAGGTGCTGCAGCACTCATCATGCAAGCTCATCCCGAATACACACCTTTTGAAGTGAAGGAAGCGTTGATGAATACTGCTGATGAAATGAATGGTGACTATTCCGTTAATGAAGTTGGCGCTGGCCGGATTGATGTTCATGAGGCAGCCCATGCGGATACATTGGTGAAGGTTCTGGACAAAACGATGCATGAACAAGATGGCAGCCTTGTCGAAATCGATGAAGAAACGGGTTCCATTGCTTTTGGCACTCACTTTAAAGAGGGAGAAGGACATATTGAAGACAGCAGAAAAGTAGTCATTCAAAATTTAAATGAAAAAGATACGAAGGAATTTATCACAAATGTTGAATTTTTACCGGCTAAGGGACAGATTCAAGATGCCGGCAAAAATGGGGTAGAAGTAACGATGCCCGATACGATATCTGTAGAAGCAGGAAAATCTGCAGCAATTGAGCCGGTTATTCGTGTTTCAGAAGTTGCGGAAATCGGACGTTATGAAGGATACATTCACCTTGTCAATTCGAAAAATGAAGAAGAGAACTACCAAATCCCTTTTGCCATCCGTGTAACAGATAAAGGATTTGAGAAGATGGAATTGACAAGACCGATGATTACAAATGACCCCGTCAATATGCATCCGTATACGACGCCATATACCAATGCAATCATCAATTTATCAAGCCCATTAAAGACGATTGATATGTTGGTGAGAGATGAATCCGGGGAAGCAATTGGATTTATGGGGACCATCGATGCAAGCCATTTAATGACTGGTATTGATTATTGGGGCGATAAAATGTTTACTGGACTGGTATACCCATTCACCAATGATCCTTCCCAGCCAGTTTCTGAGGAAAAGGTGAAATTGCCGCAAGGTATTTATACGTTTGAAATGATCGGGTATGATGAGCAGGGTAAAGCATATAGTAAGGACGACATTGTTATGATTGACAATACTTCTCCAAAAGTGGAACTATCCATGGAACCTGGCCTGTATGAAGTAAATGATTCAATGTATACGGCCGAAGATGGATATGATGGCCAAGCAATATGGGTACATGGAAATGTATACGATGATGCCGTCGACAAGCTCAAAGAGAAAGGTATCAATATTGATCAATCAATCCATGGTGTACTTTGGTGGGAATACAACTTCTATAATCATTTATTTCTTAACCTGGATAGTGAAGGAAACTTTAGATTCCCTGCTATGAAGGAAAGAATTGACAGCATGACCTATTTAGATACCAATGTGTTTGCCTTTAATAATGCTACAGCATCCGAAGAATATCCAGGAGGCATTAAGAACTACATGTTCATAAAAGAAGGAACAGAATATGTGGTTCCAAATTATGATAAAGATAAGCTTCGTCTGGGTGACGAAATTACGATGACATTGAATTTGAACAATGTTCAGCAGCTAGCCTCCGGGGAATTCAGCATTCCTTTTTATAAAAGTTTGTTTGAGTTTGAAAATGTCAAAGTCAATGAGGAATTTAAGCAATACGCTGAGCAAAAAGGGGCATCAGTTAACTTATCTGAACCGACAGTCACTGAAGATTACTCTGGAATGAAAGTCAAAGTAGGGGCTTCGATTGACCAAAATGAGTTGAAATTCGATCAAGATCTGCCATTCTTAGATGTCACGTTCAAAGTCATTGGTGACGAATCCTACGCCCCGCAGGACATGACATTTGAAACGCGTTCTTTTAAGTATAAGAAAACATCAGATTCTGATCCTTCTATTATCCGAGTATTAAAAGACAAGTCATTTAGGATTCTAGCTGGACATTCTGAAGTGAGTGGAATGATTGAGCCTGAAGCTTTCTATAAAGAAAATGGACAATTGGATCATTCAATCGACTATTCTAAGCTTGGTGCGAAAGTATATGCAAAAGCGGCGGATGGTGAAACCTATGAAGCATCTGAAATTTTTGATAATGGACGCTTTACAATCGATAACCTTCCGTTATCAGATAAGGAGTATGATATCTATGTGGAGGTACCAGGTCATCTCTCGAGCAAGTTATCGACGAAACTAGTAAAAGAGTTCGATGGAGAACTAGCCGGTGTACGAGAGTACGTTGATATGGACAAAGCTCAGGCTGGTGATGTGAATCGTGACAAGATGGTTGATATCCAAGACGCGATCATCTCCGTTTTCTCATACGGAAAAGAAAATGTAGGGGTTGACAAGGGAGACATAAACCAAGACGGAAAAGTAGATGAAACCGACCTTCGCTTAATCGAGAAAAATTTCTTGGAAAAAGGACCTGATGCCAAAGAGAATAAAAAACCAAAAGAAAAACATGGCAAGGTTACGTTGGAAAAATTATTCCGTTCAATTGGTCTTGAAACATTAAATTAGTGAACACAAATAAATGCCAGGGGTGCATCCCTGGCATTTATTTTCCATTATTAATTAATCAGAAAAAACTTTTGTAGCAAGCTCAAGAGCCTTATGGGTTTCTTCTGTTTCTATGTAATAATGAAAAAGTTCCTTTTCATATTGTTGGACCAACGATACATAACCACGTTTCTTCATGTAGGGGAGGGCGTTAGTGATGAGGTAGTTATAATAGTTAGTATGTTGGTTATGTAGTAGAAGTTGGAGAAGTTTAAAACTGATAGTATATAAATATTCATTGAGGGCCCTTGCAATGGAAATCCCTTCGTATACAAGCTTTTCTAGTTCATTACTTGTTAATGAATGACCGTAATAACTGCTCCGGATGAATCCTTCAAGAGAGGTTAAATAGCATGTTGAGTTTTTTTCTTTCAGGCTCATGGATTGTTCGTACAGTCTTTTTGCGGATACATATTCGCTTCGATTATAGTATTCATAAGCAAAGTTATGCAGCACCTGTGCTTTCTTGTCAAAAGCATGACATAAATCGCATGTTTGAATTAACGCGTCATATTGTTCGACTTTCTGTTGAAAATCATTGTGCCCTTTACATTCACGCGTCTTCAACATAATTATTTCGGCATCGATCATCATAAGCAGGTTATTACTATTGATAAAAAATCGTAATGACTTTTCTGCATAGTAATAAGCCATTACTTTTGAGCCTGATGCAAAGTAGGAGGCAGCTAAGGTTAAAAAGTACTCTTCATTATTATACTCTTCAATGTTAATTGTTCCTAAGGCAGCGAGTGCTTTTACTACATCTTTCTTGGACAAGTAATACATCCCTGATAAATGCTTGAGTAAATTTTTTTCGTACGGAGGCAAATGTTTATGATTCTTTTTTACAGCTTTTATGATTTTATCAGCCTGTTTTAGTTCATGGTGCAGTAGATGGTATCTTGCATTCAGGAGTTCATAAAGAACTTGATAATCACTGATTGTTAGTAATGGTTCTTTCTCCAATTTATTTTTTATCGATTCGATTTCTTCATCGCGTTCTCTGATCATCGCATCATGCCAACAGTGAAGGAGCCTCTTGATATTTTGGTACCGCGTTAACTCCTCTTCAATATTAATCCCGAGCCGTTTAGAAAACAAAGAGGTGATTTCTGAAGAATAATCCGTTTTCCCCTGTTCGATTTTACTAACATGTGTATTTGAGCAAATCCCGTTTCCAAGCTGTTCTTGTGTTAGTTTGGCTTTCTGACGATAAAATTTAATGATTTTCCCTTTATCCATGCACATCCACTCCATAATTGAAAGAATAGTAATGAATAAATACCTAACATTCAAGGTATCAACAAAGCCTGTTTAGTCTCTCTTCTTGCCCATTTTCTATCATTTTCCTTTGATTATAATTAAATTTGATGGGATAATATTTTTGAAAAATTCTATCAAATTCACAACAATTCAGAGAGTTTGTTCATGGCAACAGCTCAACTCGTTTAATGAAAAGGAACAGGTGAATCAAATGAATGCTGCTCTCTATCAAGAAATTCAAAAGTATATGCAAATGAAAAATTGGAATAAAACAGAACTTTCCAGGGAATCTGGTATTCATATCAGTGAGATCAGCCGTATTCTCAATCATAAACAACCTCTTTCATTGCAATATTTGGATGCGCTTACGAACGCATTAGGCCTCTCTGAAGGGACGTTCTATCCCTACTATTTAGAGGAGTGCTTAAATGAAGGAAACCGGGCGGACAAACGAAGAAGTATAAAGTTCTTGTATAAGTGTGTAGCAGAGGGGTACGAGAAGCATTCCAAAGAACTTGTAAATGTAATGTTGGAGGAAAAATCAAAAACGATTAGAAATAAAAATTTATTTTATATCTTTTCCGTTGCTGAAAAGATCTTTCGGGAGGGAAAGGGGGAGAAGGCCCTTCCTCTCTACGAAGTGGTGATTGAAAGCGATTTGGATCGTTTTTCAGAACAAGTCGCTATAAGCTATTTCAGGAGGTTTTATATTGTAAGAGGAACAGACAAAGGGCAGCATGCACTATCTTATGTGTTAGACCAATTAGCCTACATGCCGACTGAGATAAGGCAGGAAGCCTGCATGTGGATCATGGCAGACTACTATCGGCGTGAGGAATGGGGACAGGTTCTAAATTATGCAGAAAAACTGGAGAAAATGGACGGTGAAGGAGAATATTATGGACGTGCCCTTATGTACAAAGGCTTCGCTCTTTCAAGGTTGCACGGAAGCCTTGAAGAAGTGCTTGGAATTATAAAAAAATATGCACAAGTAAATCATTTTTACGCGGAAATGGCTGTTGGAAACCGCTATGTTGCACTCTTGGATTTTGGACAATTGGAGTACGTGGATGAGTATCTCTCTTGGTTGGAAAGCAGGGACGATATATATGCCGGCTTACCCAGGATTTTCGAAACGTACATTCAATTAAATCGATTAGAGGACGCAAAAAAATTAATTGACAGGTTCAAACACGTCATCCGGGATATGTCCGTCAGTAAGGAGCCGTGGTTAAAAGAAAAAAGGTATTTAGACTTTCGCTACGCCCATGCTTTATTTCAATGTAAAAACAGTAAGTATGATGAAGGTCTGAATGAACTATTGAAAGTGGCAGACTCATCAATGAAAATTGGAAATATTGAAAGGTTGAAAAAATGTCTGGTGGCATTTTGGTTATACAGAGCCTACGCCACACCACAACATGATGAGAAATACTATAAAATATTAAGTACATGATATCGAACATCTTTCAAATTTTATTTAATAAATACTATTGACTCCCCAAAATTTTTTGGGGGGTTTTTGAACGTTTATACAAAGTGAGTTCCTGGTCAAAAAAACATAAAAATTCCATTATAGGTAAGTATAATAGAAACCATTTATGATAGCTGCAGGTGAAAAATTGTGAAACTTACCTATAAATTATCCAATATCCTCGACGAAAATATTGAAGCAGTCAAGAATTCCTTTCGTGAAACCGAAGATTTGAAAATTAGAGAAATCTCCTTTCTGAATGTCGACTGTAAGCTGATTTATCTAGACACGCTAGTGGATAAAAAAATGATGGAAAAAAATATCATTGAGCCAATCTTGGATTGTAAAGATGAAGCTGTACTTGAATCCGTTATAAAAAACGCCGAATATAGTCGAAGGATTGACTTGGAAGGCACGGTGAATAGCTTGCTGGAGGGAAGCTGCGCCTTGTTTGCAGAAGGGGAAAATTCTGTTCTCCTGATGCCCGTAGCAGCCGCTGATGAAAGAGCCATTCAAGAACCTGAAAACGAACATATTATTAAAGGCGCCCATGATGGGTTTACTGAGGACATCAATAAGAACATCTTCTTAGTCAGGCGAAGAGTGAAAAACCCCACGCTCTGTATAAAAAACACTACACTGGGCTCTCTTACAAATACGAAAGTATCGATCCTGTATATTGATGAATTAGCCGATCATGGACCATTAGATGTGTTAATTCAAAGGGTAGAAGCGGTAGATGTTCAGGAACTCCAATCGGCAGGGGAGCTCGAGGAATTGATTGAGGACAACAGTTACACTCTTTTTCCACAAATGTTGTCAACCGAAAGACCTGATCGGGCGGCATCCTACTTATTAGAAGGAAAATCAGTCGTCATTGTGGATGGAAGTCCCCATGTGTTGGTTTCTCCGATTACATTTTTCAGTTTTTATCAATCACCTGATGATTATAATAGCAGGTGGCTGATCGGCTCATTCTTTCGCCTCATCCGTATATTCAGTTTTCTAGTCGCAATATGTTTACCCGCCATCTATATCGCGGTCGTTTCTTTTCATTCAGAGGTCCTCCCACTTGGAATTCTTTATGCTATCAGGGTTCAAATTGAATACATTCCCCTGCCTCCTTTTTTTGAGGCGATTGCGATGCAGCTTGTGCTGGAACTTTTGAAGGAAGCGGCAATTCGTCTCCCCTCACCGATCGCACAAACAATCGGAATTGTAGGTGGTTTGGTCATCGGGTCTGCAGTAGTAGAAGCGGGGTTTATTTCCAATACGATGATCGTAGTCATTGCACTCACGGCAATCGCCTCTTTTGTAGCCCCAGTTAACCAAATGGGGACGGGGGCAAGAATCGTAGCTTTTCCTATTATGATCGCTGCTACTTTATTTGGATTTTTAGGAATTGTCCTCGCTCTTGGAACATTATTAATTCACCTTTGCAGATTGGAGTCATTTGGAAAACCTTATTTAGCACCTGTAGCCCCCCTCCATTTTAAAGGGCTAAAGGATTCACTAATCAAAACGAAAAAGAAAAATAACACATCAAAACAAACGTAGGTAATCCTGAAAGGAGAGTGTGATTCCGTCAATGTCACAGACAGGATCTTTAACGAGCTGGCAAATATTCTTTCTTATGATTCAAACTCAGGTCGGATTTGGAATTCTCCGGTTGCCCAATATTCTACAAAACACAAGTAAAGGAGACGGCTGGTTGTCAGTGCTTGTGGCAGGAGTATTTCTCCAGTTGTTTCTGTTGATTATCTGGCTGTTATTGAGACGGTTTCCTGACTTAATCTACTCAGAGATCACCACTTTTTTACTGGGAAAACATGTAGGAATCTTGGTCAATATAATCACTTACGTTTATTTTATGGTGACTGCTTCGTTTGTTTTACTGCAATTCACCTCCATCATCAAGGAACATCTGTTGGTGACCACCCCTTATTGGGTAATCGGGATGCTGATGATGCTTACCTGTACGTATTTAGCTATCGGTGATATTCGTATTATCGCCAGATTCTTTGGAATCATATCGATTCTTTTCCTTATATTAATGGGACTCTCTTTCTTCTCCTTTCTTTTGCCTGTGGACCTGCATCATATTCTTCCCTTAGGAAAAAGCGGTGTAAAGGATGTGATCAGAGGGAGTAAAGATTGCTTGTTAGCTATTTTAGGATTTGAAGTGATCTTGTTTTTATATCCCCTTGCATCTAAGAAGGGAACGAAATTCTTAAGAACGATCACATGGGCCAATGTTTTTGTAACGGGATTAACTACCTATTTTGTGATCCTTTGCATCATGGTTTTTAGCGAAGAACGAAATCGCTATCGCGATGGCTTAAAAGATTCCTTCCAACTAAAAAAGGCAAAAAAAAATGAAAAAGTATATTCTTTTGTGGTATTGTTTAATCGCCAAACAAAACAAACCGTAGAAAGAACGTACTTTTTCATATGCCTATTATATCATCGTATTCCTCGTATTTGTATACCCTTATTCTTATTACCAAAAATCGACCACCTCCAAAGAGTAGATAGACATTATTTATCTATTATTCTAGGAGGCTATTTGCGTGGATTATCATCAAAAAATTGAACTTTATTTCGAACTTAAAGGAACACCAGACTCCTCGAGGGAGTCCTATAGGCGGAGAATGAAGGCATTTGTTTCGTTTATGGAAAAGCAAAATAAAAAAATCTCTGACACGACAGAAGAGGACATTCAACAATACATCCTTTTTCTGAAACAAGTGAAAGGACTCACCCCGGGGACGATTAACACCTACATTTCTTCAATTAAATTCTTCTACACTTACGTGTTAGAAAAAGAATGGAACCCATACAAACTTCCGAGGATGAAAAGAGTAAAGAAGTTTCCTGTCATCCCACCCAGGGAAGACGTCCTTACTATTCTCAACTCCTTTCGAAACATCAAGCATAAAGCTATTTTTTATTTAATCTATAGTAGTGGGCTTCGTGTAAGCGAAGTCGCCCGATTGAAGATTAGGGATATCTGTAGTAAATCCATGAGGATTCGTGTGGATCAGGCCAAACATAATACCAATCGATATACCATACTATCCGAATCAGCACTTATCGTGCTTCGAGAGTATTTCAAAGCCTCTTTCAAAGGGAGACCCTACAAACCGGACGATTGGTTATTCCCTAGTAATAAAAATCCATCGGGACATATCCATATTAAAACGATTAAAAATACGATGATTAGACTCCGGAATAAACTGGAGTTAGAGACTACTATTTCAGCTCACACGTTAAGACATTGTTTTTCGACCCACTCATTGGAAGATGGGATTGACCCTGTATACATTCAACAGATGCTTGGTCATAAAAACCTTAATACGACACTTGGCTATTTACACATGACCTCAAAAAGTTTGATGGGCGTGAAAAGTCCTTTAGATAATCTGGGAAAAGACCAACGATGAGTACAGTTCAAGAACTGTTTCATACCTTCTATCCCACTTACAAAGAAACATACAAACGCTCTATGGAACAAGCAAAGGCAGCCACAAACATGATGAACTGCAGGACTGCCGCAATGGGTGGACATTCTTACGAATGTGGGTCCTGTAACCATTCCTTAGTACGGTATAATTCCTGCCGAAATCGGCATTGTACCCTATGCCAGGGAGTAAATAAGGATATTTGGGTCGATCAACGAAAAAAAGATATTCTCGATGCCCCTTATTTTCATGTCGTGTTTACGATGCCAGAACAGCTGCATATGTTGATCTATCATAATCAGAAACTCCTTTATGATTTAATGTACAAAGCTGTCGCCGAAACGCTAACCGAACTGGCAGGTGATAAAAAGTACTTGGGAGCACAGATTGGATTTTTCTCGGTTTTACACACCTGGGGGCAAAACCTTCATTATCACCCTCACATCCATACCGTTGTATTGGCCGGTGGACTAAATGATCGAAATCAGTGGCGCCGTTCAAGTGAGAAATTCTTTATTCCAGTGAAGGTACTGTCTAAAAAGTTTCGGGGAAAGTACCTCTATTACCTGAAACAATACTATCAACAGAAACAATTGAGATTCTTTAACGAGTCCAAGAAATATCAAAATGCGAAGTCTTTTCAAGCATTGATTGATGAGTGTTACAAAAAAGATTGGTATAGCTATACGAAAAGGACCTTCTCAGGACCTATCGCCGTCATGGAGTACCTTGGCCGTTACACTCATCGAATTGCCATCTCTAACAATCGGATTGTTTCCGCTGACAAGCAATCCGTCACGATTAAAGTGAAGGATTATAAACGTAATCAAAAAAAGACCGTAACCCTGAAGGGTGTAGAATTTCTCCGTCGCTTTCTCATGCATATCCTACCGAAGGGGTTTGTGAAGATTAGACACTATGGTCTCCTGGCGAACCGGAATAAAAAGTCCAAGCTGAAACTCTGTCGAAAGCTAACGAAAAGCCCTACGTACAAACCATTGTTTGAAGGATTAAACAAGATTGAGATTCTTTCTATTCTTATCAAAAAGGATGTTTCCCTCTGTCCTTCCTGTAAAAAATCGCATTTAACAGAGGCTATACCATGATCGTCAACAACCGAATATTTTCTTTGAAAAGCCTCTTAAGTGGGGAGGGGGAAACTATATTCTTTACAGTCCCGGAAGGGATTTAGCTGACTCTTTTCCCGGAAAAACATCAAAAAACAGAAGGATTTCGTTACCGATCAGCCGATTGAAATTCCATAGCCGGGGACCGCGACTTCCTTCTTCCTGGCAATCAAAAATTTTGCGTGCATTCTTATTACAAATATAAAGTGAAAAGATCCAACTAGATTATTACCCTAGTTGGATCTTTTTGCGCGCAAAACTTCCAATTGACCCCTTTAAGAACCGTCCCTGAGACATATTAAATATCCGGTGATCTACTTTTTGAGGCCGCTTCATTTTCAAATGGTAGACCGTCTTGATTTACTATTTGTATCAATATGGATTGTTCCTTTGGCAGCATCGATCGTCATTTATTTATACTTGGGCAGTAAAAGCCTTTCTTTTTTCAAAGGCAAATCCTCTAAACTTGTTTTGATGAATAGTACATTGGTTTTCATCCTGTTTACCATTGTGAAAAAGGATCCCGAATCTCAGCAGCTCTATTCCAGCTATGTAGAATACTTGAGTTATACCGTTGTATTTGCAATCCCATGCATGTTGCTATTGTTTTCTTACCTATTAAAGAAGAGGGGGAAGGAGGTTTCCCAATGAAGAAAATGCCGGTTTTATTCTTTGCTTTATTCCTTCTGACAGGGTGTTGGGATCAAAACCAACTAAAAGACAACAGAATTGTAAATGGGATAAGTTTTGACACGGCAGAAGAGTCAGATCATATTCTGGGTACAGTCAGGGCCATTGATATTCGAGGTGCTGGTGGAGGGAAATTCGAAGTAAGTGATGAAGTTTATGTTTCCGAGAAGGAATCCGTTTCCCAGCTTGAAACGGACCTTCAAAATAAAGTATCAGGTAATATGGATGTGGGAAAAGCATTCATCATGATTATTGGGGGAGATTTGGCACAGAAAAAAGGCATCAATTCATTGATTGAGCCTATTCTTAGGTCAACCAATGGATATATTTCCTCGCGGATTGTTATAAGTGAAGGAAAGGGAAATGAAATCTTGTCATTGAAACATAGTGATAGTCCTATAGTATTTGAAGTCGACAACCTTCTGATCGGTGGCACAAAGGGGACGTATATTCCTGAAGAAACAATTTTTACGGTCTGGAATGATATATCCGACAAAACAAAAGACGTTATTCTTCCCTATATTAAAAAAGATGACCAAGACAATCTGCTGCTGGCGGGGTCAGCATTATTCAACGGTGATAGGTTCACTGGTGATACCCTTACAACCACTCAAACCTCGCTGCTTCTCCTATTACGGAATGAGATGGGGAAAAGAGCAAAGCTTAGCATAGATACAGAAGAATTTAGCCAGCCAATAACCCTGGCGATCGAAAGTGCTAAGACAAAAATGGATGTTAAAAAACAAAATGGAAAAGTGACATGTACGATTACCGCTGATTTAGAGGGAAGGATTCTAAGCTATTATGAAGAAAATCCTTCAGATAGTATCAAACATCTAAATCAGCTAGCTTCAAAGAAAATCACGAAACAAGCTAAGGAACTTACCGATCTGTTAATCAAAGCTAACAGTGACGCCTTAGGAATCGCCAAAGAGGTATCTGTAAACTACCATGAATCATGGGACCCTGAAAAATGGAAGCGGGAGTATCAACAAGTAGAAATAAAGCCTAAGGTAAATGTTAAAATCATGGGAACAAACAATATTCAGTAGTATTCCTATTGCTGGAAGAAAGGCTTAATTCTTTGTCCAATAAAAGGTGATGAATAAAGGTTACCCATAATTATAAAAAGACAGGTTCCTCCGGGGAAGCCTGTCTTTTTTGTTCGTTCTGCGAAAGTCTTGGATAGGAGGGGGAGAGGAAATGGGAATTCACATAAGCTGATTTCTGATCTAAGCATTATTCTGGAATTTATAGAAGCATATTCTATGAAGCTACTGGAATGGTATGAATTTATTATGATGTAAAGGGTGAGAAGATGAAGAGATCATTGATAAGAACACTATCGATTGTATTTATGTTCGTATTACTTTTAATTAGCTTTGTAACTAGACCGGGGAAATCAAGAGAAAGCTCTCCAGTATGGGAGTAGATTGGTTCAAAATTGTTAAACGATATTTACTTTGGAGTTGCAACCAAATTTTGCATGGTTATTAAGGAGGACTCCTCTAAATGTATACATAATATGACCCTCTAAAGAAGACATTATGAAATACATATCTTTCTTTGGAGGTCTTTATGTCAAAATTCAAGATACTGATAAACATCCTCGCCATCTCTCTTTTAGTCTTTATGGGGAGTGGCCAACAAGAAGAAGTAAGTGCATTTTCTACTCAAATTCTTCAAAGAGGAGCAACAGGAGAAGATGTTATAGAATTACAATCGAGGTTAAAGTACATTGGATTCTACACAAGCGAAGTAGATGGGGTATTTGGATATAATACATATTGGGCGGTACGGATATTCCAGGAAGAATTCGGAATGCCCATAGATGGTGTGGTTGGGCCCAAGACTAAAGAAAAATTAGTCAAAGCCACTGTATATAATAAGTCAGGTTCATCAGGGGGTAGTACAAACGTCCCGAATGGCTACTCACAAAATGAAATACAATTAATGGCTAATGCCGTATACGGAGAATCAAGAGGAGAGCCTTACACCGGTCAAGTGGCTGTCGCTGCAGTAATCATCAACCGTGTGCAGAGCACCTCATTTCCCAACACCATAGCTGGAGTGATCTACGAACCCGGGGCATTTACTGCAGTGGCTGATGGGCAAATTAATTTGACACCCAATGAAACAGCGAAAAAAGCAGTACTGGACGCTATTAATGGTTGGGACCCCAGTGAAGGAGCCATCTATTATTTCAACCCTGACACGGCAACAAGCAGCTGGATCTGGAGTCGTCCCCAAATTAAGCAAATCGGAAGACATATTTTTTGTAAATAGAACCAAATTCGAAAAGGACATTTGTAAAGTGGAATATATCGTTTTTAGACCACGGGTACGGGAAAAGAGTACCTTGGTTTTTTTTATTCTCAAAAGCAAGCCTCTATTAAATCCTCTAAAAATAACCTCATCCAACTATTTTTTTGGGGGTTCTTGTTTCAATTCAGTCGACTAAATCAACAGAATAGGTACAAAAAATGCTTCCAACCGGAAAATTTGGGTAGTGGATATAGTGATTAAAGACCGGTCATTCTGTCATGCATCAAGATAATTCTTATGAAAATGTAGAATGATTCAAGTTTAATGCGATTGGTTAATTGAGTAATAGTACCTATACGCTTATGAGTCTCTGCTCCTGGAAACCCCAATACACCAAGACTGCGAGCTGTGTAATAATTTAATTAGAAATCAGAATCTTAAAGAAATTCTGATTAGAAGGAAACTTCTTTACTTTGGGCAAATGAAACATAATACAACGAGAATAGAGGGTGAGAAATGGAGAAGATTGGAACAATTGCAAAAAGAGTAATATCAATCACAATCTTTTTACTCATCATGATGATCATCATTTCCATCTTCATAAGCCTGAACAACAGTAAACCGCTATCCTTGTTCGGGTACAAGCCGCTGACTGTATTGTCGAATAGTATGGTTCCCACCTTTGAGGCTGGCGACGTGATTCTCACCCGAGAGATGGATGCAGAAGATCTTAAAGAGGGAGATATTATCTCCTTTTACAACCAGGAGGGTAACCTGATTACTCACAGAATCACTTCGATTGTTGGGGAAGCCGGAGAAAAGCACTTCTATACACAAGGTGATAACAATAATACGGAAGATGAAGATGTCACCACTGCAAATGAAATCGTAGGAAAGGAACTCTTTCACATTCCCAACCTTGGTTTCCTTTCTCAGTATACGAAGGGCCCGATGGGTTTCTTACTATTCATAGTAGTTCCATTAGCGGGGTATGTGTGTTTATCGGTTTATGAAAGAATCAAACAGAAGAAGAAGGAAGAAGAGTTTATCAAATCATAAATAACATTGGGGGATTGACATGTTTAAGTTGAAGAATGCCTTTTTGGGAAGCGCTTTAGTTGGTGCAATCGTTGTGTCAGGGAGCTTTGGTACATATTCTTGGTTCACATCCGAGACGAATGCCGCAGGAGAGATTACGAACGGTACACTAGAAATCAACAATGGTCAAGATATGGATACAAAGATCGTCGAAGCTACTGGGTTTGCACCTTCCCAATTAAAGTACGGTGAATGGTTAAAGATTGAAAACACAGGGGATATGGATGCTTATCTTAAAGCTACCTATAACCAGTCTTTAAGTGCAGATGTTCCTTTAGATGCTTATAAAGTAGGTTATATTGCTTATAAGTTCTCTGAAGGACAAGAAATGACAGACGACATCCTGGAAGAATCAAGAATCTACTTAGATGAGTTATTCAATGGGACAACCAATGAAGTGAAATCTGTGTCCAAAGCGATCGCTCCAGGGGTTGAAATGGTCGTTGGATTTGTAGAGGAAGAAGTTCAACCTGCGGCAAAAGGTATGAGCGGGAAAACCAAGATGGTACTTGGGGATGGTTCTAAAGATGGCGAGAAGCATGAATTCTGGCAATTGAATAATGACCAATATATTGATCTTTCTTTCGCAATTAAACTGGACGAAAAGGCTGGCAATGAATACCAAGGAGTTTCATATACATCAAATTTGAATGTAACAGCCAAGCAAATGGATGATGGAGCAAAAAACTAAGGTATCCCTAAAAAAATATATACTTGGTGAATAACGTTTGAAAAGACAATCGATGGGAGACAATCCTGATAGATTGTCTTTTTTTTTACTCTTAAATAAAGGAGATTGAAAGGTGATGAAGAAGTGCTACTGGAGTGTCCTTTGTCTTCTCTTGATAATGTACATGGGAGGATGTCAGGAGAACACAGGGGAGAATGCCTATAAAAACAAAGAGGCGGTGAAAGAGACAATGAATTCGCCAGTCAAAGTGGATCCATCGATTAATCTTTCAAGTGAGAAGGTTATTTCCGTTATTGTTGAATTTAAGACAAAACCTGCCAAAATAGCCGTTTTAGAAGCTGAAGCTCATGGTATGGATATGACCTTGGATAAAGCCAAAGAACACGTTGAACAAAGTCATCAGGCTTTCGAACAAGAACTTCATGACTTTCTGGATGATAATAAAGTGGATTATCGCATCAAACATAGGTATAAGACAGCCTTTAATGGAGTTTCCATGGAATTGCCTGCATCCGAAATCAAGAGATTTATGGGATCCTCTGTTATTTCCAGGATCTATCCAAATGAGGAAGTCCAACTGGATCCCCCTATCCAACCTTCAGATCAAATGTAAATATAAAGCTAACCCCCACCCCTCCATTAATAAAAGGTGTGTGGAAGTTAGCTTTTTTGCTCATTTTACATAGGCACAATCATTTTCGAAAAATAGTATAAATATGTGAGAGAAATCGGGAAAATAGATTGAGTATTAAGAACTATATCCATTTTCTTTATATTTCTAATTAATTGAAAAAATTTCAAATAAATAAGAAATAGCGTGTATATTTGATTGAAAAGTACTTCATGAAGTAAAAATGGTAAAGATTTGAGATGAAAGAACCAGGTAAATGGTACTTCAGTAAATGGTTAGGACGCCACTGAAAACCCCAATTTTCTCATGATTAATTATTAGTATAATAGGTGTAGAACTTATATCAATATAAAAAATATAAAGCGTTGGAACTGTTGTTTGGATGAAATGAACCAACTAATCTACATCATCCTGGAGGTTGTATCATGCACATTGGGACATTTATTAAATATTATCGAATCTTTAAGGGGATGACCCAGAAACAGGTAGGTGATGGGATTTGTACACCTGGCCATATCAGTAAGATTGAAAGCGGACATCTACAGATTACAAAAGATAAAATCGAGTTGTTCAATCAACGGTTAGGAATTAACATTGAGAAAGAGTTAAAGGCGTTTAAAAAATGTCGATTAGATTTGGAATTGTGGCACGATGTCATGATCAAACAGGTAAATGGAAAGGTAGAGTTATTGAAGGAGACGATTGAACAAAATCCAATAATCAAGATCGAAACTCTGAATGGCACCTATAAGCTCTTGATAGCGAGATACTTAATTATGAAAGGTGATGTGAAAAAAGCTGCATTTTATTTGAATCAGTTTTCTAACAAACGTCTGTCCTTTCATATGTTCGATTATGACTTTCAGTTATACTACCATATAAGAGGCATGTATGAGTTAGAGATAGGAAATCCCCAAAAAGCAATAGCGTCCCTGGAGAAAATAGATCGTGATATTTATTCCAACCCTGAATCTTACTACCATATGTCAGTTGCCTATCACGACCTGGGGCAGTATGAAAAGTCCTTCATAAATAGTCAGTTGGCTCTGAACTATTTCAAGGAAACGTTTAATTTTACAAGGTGTATAGACGCTGCTACGATTGAGTTGGCAGCGGAAGCCAGAAGAGAAGAATGGAATCTAGTATCATTGGTAGAAAAGTATGACGAGTTGATTCAACATTGTGATAATCTGCATGATCATAGAAGAAAAGCCATTCTTCTTCTGAATTTAGGAAATTTATATCGAGACGTAATGAACGATAGAAAGGCAAGAGATGCTTTTCAAGTAGCATATGGATTATTAAAGCATGAGGCCGATAAAGAAATGTATGTAAAAAGCCTATTTGGGTATATTGACTGTTCCATGAATGTAGACGATTCTGCAAATAAAGAAAAATATGCAAGTTTAGTAGAAGTAGGAAAAGCATTGGTGGGAGATATGAAAAATTCGGTCTTGAATGCTTTCTTTACACTACTTGAAATCAGGGTCAAAGAGGGAGAGGGAGCGTACTATCAATATATGGATCATGTCATCATACCTCTATTAAAGGAAGAAGGGCAATACGCTCAGTGCAACTATTACATCCAAAAGCTCTACACCCATAATCAAATGGATGGGAAAGAGGTAAAGGGAAAAGAGTGTGTTCTGAATTAATCAATAACCAGTAAAGGAGCGGTTAGATGGAAAATCCAGATCGTCTGATTTCCTCTTTTGAAGAGGTGTCATTCAGTGATTATAAAATGCCAATCATCTGTATCTATTCCAGTCCGAGAGATTATCAGGGTATGTTTGTAGCTAGGCTATTCGATTTGAATCAACCTACCCATACTATTTTAATGAGGCCATCATTAGAAGCGATCAGAAATGAAATTCCCGGACGTTTCTCCTTAGTACCGAAAGCAAAAGGAGAAGATTCCAGTATTGTTGAAACTTGGATATAATTTATAGAAAAAAACATACATGAGTAGCCCAAACCATGGCCATGGTTTGGGCTACTCATGTATGTTTTACGTGTTTTCATTGGCGGATGGATAGAATTTATTTTCGATTTTCTTATACTCTTCAAGTTTTTTGGTGAACCGTGCCAGCTTATGGACTTCTTGCAGGAGGAAGGTCTTATCCAATTCATAGATGACTTCTCTTTCTATATGATCAATCGTATTGCAGGCGAAATCCCAAAGATCTTTATGTTTGGATGGTTGAATGGATTCTGCAATAAGGGCGAGTGCCCGCACAATGTCCGTGATAACAAGATGATTGTCTTTTGCATAGTGTCGGATATAACCAAACCCCCGATACAGGTAATAATCAAACGGTTCGGATTGAAGAATGACCCGGATTCTTCCTTCTTCATCGATTAGATAAGGGGTGAAGGATAAGTGATCCTCTATTGTCAGCATGAGGTCTGCCATCTGATCGATGGTATTAGACGCCGTTTTAGGGTCATCATTCCCGAGTGATTTGATGGCAACTTCGGCCAGCTTGTGAATCCCCATCTGCAAGTCTTGGATTTCAGTTTCTTTATGCCCCATTTCAATGAAGTCGAGGTAGAAATTTGTTGAAATATCCTTTGTGTCGGGTCCCCATATGCTCACGATTTCATTGCCGGCCAAAACGTAGTCCCCGACTTTGTAATGAAGTTGAATGACGAGGTTCTCAGTCTTTGCACGTTGAATCATTCCTTGAAAATCGATTAATTGGATATAGCCCGATCCCCTGGAACTCACGTGAATGATATTCTGTTTATACTGATCCATCGTATCGCCATGTTCTGTCGTACGATGGGTCTCCAAATCTTTTTTTAGCGTCTGGTTGATCATCACTTCAGAAACCTGTTTCATATTGTACGTGATATTATGGACCTGCATCCACGTTGACGCATGATTAATGAAGAATATGAATGTGAGGGCTGACAGGAACGCCAGTACGATCGTCATGACCGGGGCAGCAACAAACATTTCCTTCTTTGAATTTCCGATAAAAAGGAAAAGGAGGAGCACATAAACGAAACTGCCATTGAAAATGCCAAGGGCGTGCTGCGTTTGTTTATCCGAAATGAAATCCAACAGCATCCTTGGTGAAAACTGCCCGCTGAACATCGTCAGAACGACGAGCAAAGAGTTAAGTGTAAAAGCACTGAGTGTCAGGATGCCTCCAATGAGCGTGCTGACCAGTATGCGGGTGACCGAAGCATCCATGCTTAATAGATCAAACGTATACTGTGACACTTCCAGATAGAGATCTAAATAGAGGGTAATGGCGACCATGAGCAAGGACAGGCATATGTAAATAAAGGGCATATACCAAATGGTGAGCCTGATTTCATGCATGCGCTGCCGTTTTGACATGAGCAAATATTTTTGAATGGATAAAGGGAGGATCTTTTTCAACATGTTCGAACCTGTCCTTTCTAGTAAATGGATATGGGTTAGTTTTCCCTCTCTATCACGGTTAAAACTCCCTTTATTCAAAAAGAGTGATAGAAAAGGGATATTCTGCACTAAACCTATCGGAAAAAAACTTTCCCACCACAGTAAAAAGAATTTTTAAAAAATAACAAAAATTCTATTGACGAAGGGGAAGATCCCCTATATAATCCAATTCATACTCAAAATATCAAGTGAAAACATAACGTTATATCTCTTATCAAGAGCGGCGGAGGGATAGGCCCGATGAAGCCCGGCAACCTGCAGGATCAGTCTGTAAAGGTGCCAATTCCTACAGATTCCATGTGGATCTGGAAGATAAGGGGAGGAGCATGATCAATTAGCCCTCTTCTTACAAGAAGAGGGCTTTTCTGCATACCCTCTTTCTTTCCACCACGCCTTCAGACAGGAATCGTACGTGCAGGTCAAACCGGAAAAAAGGGGGCTGAATGATGTCAGCGATAAATGTGGCGCTTCTGGGCTTCGGAACAGTTGGTCAAGGGGTCTATGAAGCCATTGATACTCATCAGGAAAGATTGAAAGAAGTACTAGGTAAAGAGGTGAAAATAAGGGCAATCCTCATCAAGGATCCCTCTAAGCAAAGGGGAATCGATCCGGCGATCAGGGTTACGACGGATTATAAAGACATTCTCGACATACCTGACCTTCATGTGATCTTTGAAGCGATAGTAGGGGAAGAACCAACTTATACGTATGTAACACAAGCAATCGAAAAGGGGATTCATGTCATAACGGCCAATAAAGCCATGTTTGCAAAATACGGCCCCGAGCTTCTGAAGAAAGCTTCAAATAAAGGGGTGTCACTTGGTTTCGAAGCGACCACGGCGGGAGGTGTCCCGGTCATCGGCACCATCCGTCAGCTCCTGAAGGTAAATGAAATCAGAAGCATTCAAGGAATATTGAATGGGACATCCAACTTTATTCTATCCCAAATGAGGAAAAAGGGGCTTTCCTTTGAAACTGCTCTAAAGCAGGCTCAGGAGAAGGGATATGCCGAGGCGGATCCGACGAGCGACATAGAGGGATATGATGCCTTTTATAAGCTTCTGATCTTAAGTCAGACCGCCTTTGGCAGGCAGCCGGACTGGAAGGATATCCGGCGGAAAGGAATCACACACTTGACGGCTGAATGGCTGCAGGCGGCCGAGTCCTTCAGGTTGCGGTTCAAGCATGTGGGTTCACTGGAACGGGACGGATTCAATCGCATCAACGGGGGAGTGGAACCAATCCTTGTCCACGACACCCATCCTTTTTACGGGGTGGAGGATGTGGAAAACGCGATTTCACTGAAAGGGAGTCTTGTAGGGAGGATTACACTGCTGGGTCCCGGAGCCGGGAAATTTCCGACGGGAAGTGCCATGGTGGAGGATTTTCTCTCCCTGATAGAGGGGAAATACACCGTTGCTCCCGAAAAGACGGTGACGAGCGAAGATCCCCAAGAAGAAAGCATGGGGCAATGGGTACTGCGGTTCAAGGAAAAAGAGGAGTATCAAAGCTGGATGACACCGTTCACCTTAAAGGACCGGATTCAGCTTGGAAATGACCTTTACGTCTTTGTCGAAGGAAGACAAGAAGAACTGGATTCCCTTCTTCAATCACATGAACATATTCAAGCTGTATCGATTCTAAATGAAATTCCTCTTGAAAACGAAGTGAAGGAAGGCATGGCTGTTTCATGACGTCATCATTGAAAGCAGAAAATAGATCTGATAGAAAGTAGGGGGATCACTTGGGTATCATTGTTCAGAAATTTGGTGGAACCTCTGTAGGTTCTGCGGATCGCATGAAGCGGGTGGCCGGTCAAATCGTGAAGGAAAAGGAAAAGGGAAATGATGTCGTGGTGGTCGTATCGGCGATGGCCAATACGACGGACACCCTTGTGAAACTGGCAGGGGAACTTTCTGATTATCCCGGTAAAAGAGAGATGGATATGCTCCTCGCGACAGGGGAGCAGGTCACGATTTCCCTTCTGACCATGGCTCTTCATCATAGAGGGATGAAGGCCGTGTCCCTGACAGGTCGGCAGGCGGGGATCCGGACCGATGCAGTGTTCGGCAATGCAAAGATCACTTCCATCGATACGGGAAGGATAAAAGAGGAGTTATCCGCCGGGCGAATCGTTGTGGTGGCCGGATTTCAAGGGGTCACCGAAGAGGGGGAGCTCACCACTTTAGGCAGGGGTGGATCGGATACGTCCGCTGCTGCACTGGCATCAGCCCTGAATGCGGATCGATGCGACATTTATACGGATGTGGACGGGGTGTATACCTCCGATCCGAGAGTGGTCCCCCGGGCTGCCAAGATCGATGGCCTGTCCTATACTGACATGCTCCGGTTTGCCATGATGGGAGCGAATGTCCTCCATCCGAGAGCGATTAAACACGCCAAGGAACATGGAGTCCCTATGATCGTCCGTTCCAGTTTAAAAGAGGGACGGGGAACCGTGATCAGCGGGAAAGTCCAAAGAAATGATGCCATCGTGGGAGTAGCCCTACAGGAAGAAATCTCCCTCCTTACGATCCATGGCTGTGATGGAGGGGAATCCTTGATCCTTTATGATCTTGATTCCCACCATATCGAAACAGAAAGAATCAGGCACCGTCAAGGTCTTGTCCTCATCATCAAAGATCAGGATGTTCCCCTGGTGAAAAAGATCGTCAGGAAATATAACCAGGCTTACTCCCATTTTGACATAAGGGAAGATGTATCGAAGGTATGTGTGATTGGAAGCATCCAGTCTTCTGGTGAAGTAAAAGAAAAGGTCACGAATGTCTTTCATGATTACCACATAGGGAAGGTGTCCGTATGGGAATCGTCAGTGGGCTTAAGCGCCATTGTCGATCGCACAGATGTTGAAAAGGCCGCCAGAATCCTTCATATGCACTTCGGGTTGGATTATATCGAATCCAAAAGGGCGATTTTATAAAAGAAAGAAGTGTATGGTCCATACACTTCTTTCTTTATGGAGTGATGGATACGGGAGTCCCGATTGGTACGATGCTTGAGAGCTCTTCCACGTCTTTGTTGTACATCCGGATGCATCCTTTGGACACGGCATTTCCTATGGAGGCGGGGTTATTCGTTCCGTGGATCCCATAGCTTTCTTTGGATAAACTCATCCACATCGTGCCAAAGGGTCCCCCGGGATTCGGAGCTTTATTGATGATGATGAAATCCCCGATGGGCGTTTCGAAAAGGACCCTTCCGACAGCGATGGGATACTGTTTCATCTGAACACCATCCTTGAATAGTCGGAGGATACGGTTGTTAACAGAGACTTCTATACTGTAAGGATTGCCGGTCGTATCGGGGATACCGGGAATGGTGATCGTCTGTCCGGGATAAAGTTGATCCGGATTAATACCCGGATTAGCAGTAATGATGGCAGAAAGGGGAGTCCTGTAATCCCTTGATATCTGGCCAAGCGTTTCTCCTGTTTTTACTGTATGAATCAACAGGGGTCACCTCCTGTTTCTTTTTCACTTCATTCTATGTGCAGGCAAGGAAATCAGTGAGAAACAAAAAAACGCCTGCATGTTGATGCAGACGCTTTGTGGACGTTATTGGGGCAGATTCTGCTGTGGGACTTGAGTATAGCTTTGAAGCATCAAGGTCATATCCTGATCATTCAGTTGAGGGACCTGATAATACCCATGTTTGTTTTGATAAAGATAGATTTCATAACTCATTTCAATAAAGTTCGGTACACTGTCCGCAACGACACGGCGCAGCACGGGATTGGTCATCTCGAGAGCCGTCATGGCAAGGAGAGTGGCCAGTGATTTCGTTTGTCCGAGCATATAGGCAGATAATCCTTTATCTGAAAGTTCCTGAACAGACTGATTTGGTTTTTTCGGTGCTCCAGGTTTAATGCCATAGGTGCTCGTATGATTCTGATTCATTTTGTACTGTTGTGTCGGGACTTGTGGATCGTGTCCAGTCGAAAAACTTCCGACAATCGTATTATACATCGTTGTGACAAAGGCAGTCTGACGTTTAACAATGTCTTTTAACTCTGGATCCTGTATGTGTTGATCGTACATTTGATACTGATCGAGCATGCTGATAATACCTGCGATTACTTCGTGGGCGTCAAACAACTCATGTCCACCATGGTTCTTATTTTGAGCATTCATCATATTAGGCGGCATGCCCGTACCAGGCGTCATATTCGGTTGCTGTTGATTTTGCATATTAATCCTCCTATAGATTGAATAGTATCGTTGTTAGAGTAACCTCATACAAGACATTTATTCTAAGAAAAGGTGTTAATACTTAAGAACTTGTCCGAATACAATGGAAGGAAGTCCATTCGAAGGTGGTCGAACATGAGTATCTTTATAAGCTATATTGTCTTGGGTTTATCCCTGTCAGCACCGATGGGTCCCATCAATGCAGCTCAGTTGGACAAGGGGATCCGTTTCGGGTTTTTCCATGCCTGGCTTGTCGGGGTCGGGGGAATGGTTGCAGACGGGATCTTTATGCTCCTGATCTATTTCGGAATCGCACAATTCATCGACGTCCCGATCATCAAACTTTTTTTGTGGATCTTTGGATTATTTATTCTGACGTATACGGGAATTGAAAGTCTTTTAAAGTCCGGAGACCTTACGGCTGAATCTGGAAAAGATCAAAGTGAAACCAAAGGAAAGGCATTTCGCACCGGATTTTTTATGGCGATATCCAATCCTATGAGCGTATTGTTTTGGCTCGGGATCTATGGTTCGATCCTTGCAAAGACGTCCCGCTCTTATGAATCGGGACAAATGCTGTTGTACAGCTTGGGGATTTTCCTTGGGATTACCATTTGGGATGTGACGATGGCAGGTGTCGCAACGGGGGCGAGGAAGCTGATAAGCCCCAGGATCCTCCGTTTGATTTCCATCATTTCCGGGCTCATTTTAATGGGATTCGGCATTTATTTCGGCGTGGAAGCCTGCAGGTTATTATTCGGCTAGACAGACACCCAGACGGTTCCTTCCTAATAGGATACATGAGTAATCCTAAGGAGGGGATCGGCAGCATGTTATTTTCAAAGAGTTGGATCGATCAACATATGGAAGAGCTTATCCCATGGCAGCAATCCGCATACCGTCAATTCTCAGCCATGATGAGTGATGAAGAGCATCCTTTTCCTTGCTTACCAGGGAAACAAGGGTTTCAGTCTGATACACTTCGTTTCGGTTTTACGGAGGACCCAAGAAGTGGGGAAGCTTCGGGGGAACTGGCCTCTTATTTAAAACAATACGGTGAGATTTCAAGGGATACGGGAAATTACGCTTCCCTGGTGGTGTTCTGTCATTCAGATAAGACAGGGGAAGACTTGTCGGTGGAAACATATGAGCATGTTTTTTGGGATCTGTTGAACCGAGTCCACCAATTGGACGACAAGCCCTGGCCGGATCACATCGGTAAGGATCCCCATGATCACACGTGGGAGTTCTGCTTTGATGGAGAGCCTTATTTCGCCTTCTGCGCAACATCGGCTCACAATGGCAGGAAAAGCCGTCATTTTCCTTACTTTTTATTGGCATTCCAACCCAGATGGGTTTTTAATGAAATTAATTCCTCTACGGCATTCGGCCAAAAATTAAAGAAAGTCATCAGAAAACGGCTCGTGGATTATGATGAAGCGCCTCCACATCAGAGCCTGAAATGGTATGGGCAGGAAGATAACTTTGAATGGCAGCAATATTATCTTCGTGATGATGATTCTTCTGTGAGCAAATGCCCATTTTCACATATGCATAAAAAGATTAAGAGTTAAAGGCTGCCTTTAACTCTTTTTTCTTTTGATAAACACCGCAGCGGCTATCAGCAGGATGAATCCGAGACTCACAAAGAACCCAACCTGGCTCACGTCATCGAAGAAGGTACCACTGATAGCGAATAATATAAGGAAAAGGGCAATCAGCGTCTGAATCAGATTCCAAGCTGTTTTGCTCATGAGTTTGAGGGAAGAGGCAAGGATAAAGATCCACGTATAAAGAAGCATCAGTCCCGCGGCCGTTGTGACGTACTCGAATAGTCTTTCCGGAAGGAGCATCGCAATCACAATCGACAGGGCAACGACCAAGGTGGTAAATCCGAAAGCAGGAAGTGGAATGCTCCAGTTCTCATTCTTCGCAAAGATCCTGGGCGCGTCCCCTTCTTCGGCGAGAGAGACAAGCATCGTCGTGACAGCGTACAGTGATGCGACCATCGTCGAGAAACCGGCAATAATGAGAATGGAGTTGAAGACATGTGGGACCCATGGAAGACCATATTGTTTCAGGGCTGTCAGAAACGGGCTTTCATTCGGATTGATTACTTCAGCCGGAACGATCTTCAAAACAAGATAGAAGGAAAGAACATAAAGGAAGGTTAACGTCATCAGCATGATGTTCCCGGACTTCGGGGCATCCTTTGGATCTTTTAGTTCTTTGGCCATCAGACCCATCACTTCGATTCCCCCGAATCCATAAAAGGCAAACAGAAGGGCAATCCATAACCCCTTTCCCTCGATGGGAAGTAAGGTGGAAATGGGATTTTGAAGCTCATGGCCTGATGTTCCGTCCCCGAGCCACCCAAACATGGCGGCACCCGCTACAAGGATGAACATGACGATTGCAGCGGCCTTCATCACTCCAAATAGATTCTCCATCTGCTCGACTTTCTTCACTCCCAACAGAATGATCAAAAGCCCAAGACCCGCGAAACCGGCAGTGAAAATCCAAAGGGGCACTCCCGGGGACCAAAACTGTGCAAACAGTGCGAGGGCGGTTAATTGGCTACCCATAATCAACATCTCAGCTGACCAATACACCCAGCCATTACTGAACCCGGCCCATGGACCGTATGCTTTTTTGGCATAGGTACGGAACGAACCTTTTTCAGGGTGTTCTGCCGTCAGTTTGGCAAGGTCCTGAAATACCATCCATGTCCCAATACCGGCAATTAAATAGGCAAGCAAAACAGAAGATCCTGCCCGCTGAATCGGAATGGCTGACCCAAGGAAATATCCCGTTCCGATAATGCAGCCCACCCCGATGAAGGAAAGCTGCCTCCACGAAAGATTCGTTTCATTCGCACATTTACTCATATCTCTTCACCTGACCTTTATCCCCCATAGTGTGACATTCCCTCGGATGAATTATGTGAATGGGACCGGAATGATTTTCAGGGCAACGGAGAAAGTAAGGAAAGAGGGATAATAGAGGAGGTTCTGCTGATGGTAAAGGTCAATGCGAATTGTTGGAGTGAACATGGAGAGTTGAAAACGGTATTGGTATGCTCGCCTTCAGTGTTAGATGTACCTGATCAACGAACGGCGGATTACGTCGGATGGGAGAAACCGGTTAATCAGGAGAAGGCGAAAGAGAATCACACAGAGATGATTCGTGCGATGGAGGACGCGGGTATGACGGTCATCGATTACTCCAAGTATCTTAAGGATGAAGCCAGGCAGTTAAATGACCAGCTTATCAATCGTGTCTTTGTACGGGATCTGGCATGTGTATATGGGAACACTGTGATCCCGGGTGATGCGGGAATAACCATGAGGGCCCCCGAATATATGCACAGTCACGAATTGTTCCAGAGCTGGTTTGATGAGAATACTTTTTCCATCAAAGACAATAACGGGATCAAGGCATTGGAGAATGGGGATGTATTCGTGCTCAATCGTGATGCTGTCTTCATCAATACCGGGCTCAGGTCCAGCATTGAAAGTGTAGAGATCATGAAGGAAAAAATCTTCCAGGCGGGCTTTACTGAAATAGGGATCATCGATTTACCCCGTACCGGTGAAACGATGCATTTGGATATGAACTGTAATGTAGCAGGGCCGGACCTCCTCATTGCCAAAAGCTATATGCGACTTTTCCCAGTCCAGGTCGTCAATGAAAAAAGTGAACAGTATGTGATGATGGAAGATTTCATCAAGCGGCAGGGCTTTGATGTTCTCTGGACCGATGATGTGAAACATACGGTGGCTGACATCAATTTTTTAAATCTGGATCCTGAAACCCTGTTGGTGAGTACAAAAGCCAATAAGAAAATATTGAAGGACCATCCGAAATTAAAAGCCAAAAAGCTGATTGAAGTGGACGTAAATGAACTTGAAAAAGGCGGGGGGGGACTCCGCTGCATGACCTTGCCGTTTGAACGTGGTGAGTGACCCCAGAGTATAAAAGAGGAGAAGGTATCCGACACCCTTCTCCTTTTTTATATGCATTTCAACATCATTTCCTGGGAAAAGATGTTGAATCTTGTTGTTTATCAGTGTATGGCTTAAACCATATGGATTTCCATGACGATGTGAACAATCAAGGAGGAGGACACTGAACTCCTCTCCACCAGACCTTGAATACGAGCTGGAAGGTTACATATTTTTAACAATAAAAATTATATAATAAAAAAAGCCGCCCAAAAAGGACGGCTTCTTATGATAAAAGATTGCTGGAATTAATAAACTCCGACAGCATCCCATGCTGCTTTAACGGAATTGTAAGTGGAACTTCCACTTCCGTACAGGTCAGCAGCTGATTGAAGAAGGGCTGCACGTGCATAACTGAAATTACTTGTTGGTGTTAAGTAGACAGTCAGGGCACGATAGTAGATTTTTTCTGCTTTGGCTTTACCGATACTTGAGATCGTGTTATAAGCCGCTTTATTCGGGATACCGGAGTTTGTATGAACACCACCGTTATCGGAAGAAGTGTTCACATAATTATTCATATGTTCCGGTTGTCCATATTTAGATGGGTTTGAAAGACTGCGAAGAGCATCTCCTGAGATACCAGGGGTGTAAACATCTTCACCCATTAAGTAATCGCCCGGATCTAAGAAGTATCCAAACACATCAGAGAATGATTCGTTCAGGGCTCCGGATTGATATTGATATTGTAATCCGGCAGTGCGTTCCGTCACGGCATGAGTCAGCTCGTGGGCCACGACATCAAGTGCACCAGAAAGAGATGTGAAAGTAGACCCATCCCCGTCACCATAGACCATTTGGGAACCATTCCAGAACGCATTATTGTAATTGTACCCATAGTGGACAGTGGAACGGATGGTTGCACCGTTATTGTCGAAACTATTGCGGTTATGTGTGTTTTTATAATAGTCATAGACTTTACCGGCATACGCATGGGCATCAACATCAGCCGCCTGCGAATAAGCAGTCCAGGAGTTATTGCTGTCAGTGGAATAGTACCCTGGAAGGCTTGATCCATTTTGAGCCGTAAAGGTCTCAATGACACCGTTCATTGGCTTCGTCACATCAAATAAGTAATAAGTTCCATTTGAAGAGTAAGTATTAAGAGTTTTATAGTCATCTAAAACCCCGTAACCGCTGCCTGTCGTTCCGGCGTCTGTTACGGCATTGAAAGAGTCGACAATCGATCCGTCTTTGGCATCCACATAGATCTGCCAGTTCGCTCCATAAGGCTCGATGAATTGAAGTTGCACTTTATAAGCGAGAGTGAACTTTCCATCCTTCTCATGAATCACGAGATCATTTTTTTCCGTTGTGTTTTCAACTTTACTGTCTTTTTTCGCATCAATGCTGAACTCGTTTTGAGCCCCTTTCAAGGTGTCGGCTTTTGATAGACCGATATGCTTCCATGCGAGATCCGTCGCTGATTTTTGATTGATCTTGGATTTTGTCTTGGTCACCTTTTTAGAAGCTTCTTTAAAAAGCTGACCCGTCGTAGCGGTCACTTCATTGTTTTTATTTGTATGGACAATGAAGATGGCTCCTTCAACAGGAACACCGTCCACTGATTGAGTGAATCGATAATGAGACATTCCAAGATCATCTGTCGTCTTTTCAAGTAATGTCAGTTCAGAATGTGGATCGATGGCAAATAGCTCTTTATTTTCCTTCAGGAACGCTTTCACGTCTTTGTCGTTCTTCACAATACCTTTTGATAGTTTCCCAGATAAGAAGCTCGGCCCTTTTTTATCTATGTTCATGACCTTTTGATGAATGTCCATTTTAGAAGTAATAGAATCTGAAGACTGGGCGAATGCGGATGCACCCGTAAAGGAGGCGCTGAATACAAGAGAAGTACCTAATGCTAAACTGACTAATTTCTTTTTCGACATAATTACAATTTCCCCTTTTGATCATAGATTTTGGAAATAGCTATTTCTTTTGGCCCCGGCGGCTAATTAGTAGTTTAGTAAAAAAAAGGAAGGTTGACAATGAAAAAAATGGTAATTATCAGTAAATTTGAAATATTTAGTGTTTGATAATGTCGATATAAAACAGATTAGAGGGGAATTTCTACCATTATCTATACCATTCGGTGAAAAATATTTTTCTAGGAATATTCCACTATTTTTTGTGCATAGGAGAATCAGACAAAAAATAGTTGAATTTGTTACAGTATTTGGTATAATTAATGTGAAATAATTCACAAACTTACACAAAAGAAATGAGTGGATATTGTGGAAAAGAAAATCGTCATAGCAGGTGGAACAGGCTTCATCGGCAAGTATCTTCAGAAGAAATTTCTCGAGAACGGCGATAACGTAATCATCATTTCAAGACAGTCTCCCCATCTTTCCTGGGACCGCCCCGATGAAATCGTTCAGTCATTAGAGGATGCGGATATGCTCATCAATCTTGCAGGGAAGTCAGTCGACTGTCGGTATAATGAAAAGAATAAAGCGGACATTTTCAAATCCAGGACGGACACGACGAACATATTGGGGAAGGCACTTCTACAATGTCAGAATCCACCTCCCTTATGGATCAATTCCAGTACGGCCACAATCTATCGCCATGCAGAGGACCGGCCGATGACGGAGGAAGAGGGCGATATCGGCACAGGCTTTTCCGTGGAAGTGGCAAAGGAATGGGAGAAAGTATTCTTCGCCTTTTCATTACCCGGGACGCGGCAGGCTGCTTTACGGATCGCGATCGTATTGGGGCCGGATGGAGGTGTGATGACACCTTACAAAAACCTGGTCAGGTTTGGTCTTGGAGGGGTCCAGGGACCGGGGACCCAGAAATTCAGCTGGATCCATGCGGAAGACCTGTACCGGATCATTCTTTTTTTGGAAAAAGAGAAGGGGTTAAGCGGAGTGTTCAACTGTGCCTCGCCGGATCCCGTCACGAATCGTGAATTCATGGCACAGCTAAGGAACGTGATGAATAAGAAGATAGGGCTCCCGACCCCAAAATGGATGCTTGAAGCAGGTGCGGTGTTCATTGGAACCGAAACCGAACTGGTCCTGAAAAGCAGATGGGTCATCCCGGAACGGTTGGAGAAAGCAGGATTCGTCTTTCAGTATGATACGATTGAGAAGGCACTGAAGCAGATCCTGGCGGAATGAAGATGAAAGGACTTGTCCCTCCGAGCGACATGTGAAAGGCAAGATTGTAGCGAAACTAAAATAATGTGAAAAAGGAGAGCCGATGTACCCGGCTCTCCTTTTTGTCTTATCAAACTTGGTTATGTCTTAAGTATTCAAGACTTTTCCGGACGCTGTCGATTGGTGGGATCTTGGAGTCGTCCTGTTCGACAATCCACCAGTCCACATCACTGTGCATTCCGAATTCCAGGATAGGTTCCAGTTCCACGCCACCCGATCCAAGTTCCGCGAAAAATCGTTCGCCGTCCGTTGTCATATCTTTTAAATGGACAAGGGGAGTCCGGCCCTGGTAACGCTTCAGCCACTCAACAGGCTTTTCCCCAGCATACGTCAACCAATAGATATCAAATTCAGCTTTAACCCAGTGGGGATTCGTTTCAGCCAGAATCGTTTCGAGCGCCGTTTTCCCGTTGGAAAGGGTCCTTAATTCGAAGTCATGGTGATGATAGCAGAGGGTGATACCCGCTTCAAAGCATTTGGCACCAATGGCGTTCAGGCCATCGATCAATCGGAAATAATCTTCCTCTGTCCGTTCTTCAGGGGGTAAATACGGGCACACGATGTAAGTACTGCCAAGCTCTAGCTGATCCTCGATCACGTGATCCACATTGCTCCTTAGTTCGGATAAAGAAATATGACTGGACACGGCACGGAGATTCAGCTTGTCCAGTAAACCTTTCAGCTCCTTGACGGATAAACCTCCGTAACCAGCAAGTTCTACCCCTTCATAGCCTAAATCAGCCACTTTTTGAAGAGTACCGATGTAATCTTTTTCCGCCTCGTTTCGTAATGTATACATCTGGAGGGCAACAGGGATTTCTTTCATACGCTCACTCCTATCCTTTGGTCATGTTCGCGTTGATTTGAGAAAGAACGCTCTTATATACTTCTAATTCCTCTTCTGAAATACCTTTAAGAATCGTATCTTCATACAATTTCTCTATAAAAGGGGAAAGCTCTTCCTTCGCTTTCATTCCCTTTTCTGTGATGAAAATAAGAAAAGATCGTCTGTCTTCTGCGTTTTTCTGTTTGTAAATCAGTTCTTTCCTTTCCAGAATATCCAATATTCTGGTTACGGTCGGCTGATCCTTTTCTGACCTCATGGCAAGCTGTTTTTGACTGATTCCATCCTGTTCCGCAAGTCTCTTCAGAACGGTCCACTGCTCAGGTGTCACATCGAAATCTTTCAGATGGAGGGTGAGGAATCGGATGATATTTTTGACTGTGTGGCTCGTATATAAGCCGATGGTTTCATCTCGGGACATGGTCACTGGTTTCACCTTCTACGTGAGTTTCTTCCCTTTATCATACATGAAAACCGGAAGAAATTGAATTAATTGTCACAACAACTATATTTACAAATATACATGTTGTAGATATAATTAGTATAACAACTAATTGCGCGAAGGAGAATGATAGTGGAGCATTCAACAAAACAAAACATCTGGACACGTCCATTTTTTATGGCGTTACTGAATAACTTTTTTCTCTTTTTGGTTTTTTACTCATTGTTGACCATCCTGCCTCTGTATGTGCTCGATGAGTTGCATGGAACAGAAGGACAGGCAGGACTTGCTACAACGGTTTTCTTACTATCGGCAATCATTGTCCGTCCCTTTTCGGGAAAAATCATTGAGCTGTTGGGAAAGAAAAAGACCCTCATCGTCAGTTTGTTGATGTTCGGGATATCCTCATTCATTTACTTTTGGGTAAATGATTTTTATTTTTTAATGGGGCTCCGTTTTTTCCATGGCATTTGGTTTAGTATCGGTTCAACGGTCATGGTGGCGATTGCGGCAGACATGATCCCGGCAAACAGGAAGGGGGAGGGACTTGGTTATTTTGCCATGTCGATGAACCTGGCAGTTGTAGTCGGACCATTTCTCTCCCTGGCCCTACTGCGATGGATTCCGTACACGACATTGTTTATGGGTCTTGCATGGATCATTGTCATTGGGTTCCTCTGTTCTTTTGGGATTCAGGTGACAGAGGAGGAAGTGGTGGAACAGGCAGCGAGCAGACGCCTGACCCTTAAGGATTTAATAGAAGTGAAGGCGATCCCGATTGCGTTGGTAGGGTTCCTGACCTCATTTGCTTATTCCGGGATCATGTCGTTTATCTCCGTTTATGCGAAGTCTGTCGGTCTATTCGAATCCGTCAGTTTATTCTTCGTCGTATTTGCCGCTGCGATGCTGCTGTCCCGGCCATATACAGGGCGACTATTTGACCGGTCGGGACCCAATGCGGTCATCTACCCGTCCCTGATCATTTTTGCCTTTGGACTGATTCTATTGAGCTTCACTCATTCCGTTCTTTTCTTATTGGTATCAGGAACGCTGATTGGACTCGGGTATGGTGCTTTGCTTCCAAGCTTCCAGACGATGTCGATACAGGCGGCTCCGAAGAGGAGAACAGGGCATGCGACGGCTACATTCTTCATTTTTTATGACCTGGGGATTGCGGTCGGGTCGTTTGTGCTGGGGCTTGTTTCCTCTCAGTTCGGATTTTCGGCTTTATATATCATCTGCAGTGGAGTGGTATTGGTCACAGTCGCGGCATATAAAATCGTGACGAAACGACGAACAATGGCCGTACATCAAGAGGAAGCATTGGAGTTATAAAATGAACAGGGGCTTACCTTTCTGAGGTGAGTCCCTTTTTGATGATCAGGGGTTAAAGTGAAGGTATGAACCTGAAAAGAATCGCACACTCTAATGGTACAGGGGAGGTGTAAGACCATGGCACAAGACGTACTATGTGAAGTAAGCAACTGCAGGTACAACAGTGAAGGAAAGAAGTGTTCTGCAGACCAGATATTCGTTGTCAGTCACAAAGGGAACAAAGCGCATAACAGCGAAGAAACGGACTGCAAAACATTCGAACCGGGTATGTAATAGGGAAGAAGGCAACCATAGGCGTGGTTGTCTTCTTTTTACATAGTATTGATAATAATTCTCAATGTTATACAAAAAAGCCCACAAAGAGTTGTGAGCTAACTTGCTTGTTCCGATAACGCAGTCGTTTTAAGCTGCCTGTACTTTGAATAGAAAAGTCCCGTCATCACAAGGGAGAGGCATCCGAATAAAACCGTCATGATCTGCAGCCCGACAAGATCTAAGAGGAGTCCGGTTAAAAGCAGGACAACTTGGAAGATCAGGCGGTCGAGCATATTCCGGAACGAAAAGAAGCGTCCGTGAAATTCTTTCGGAATCCGTGTTTGAAAAATGGTGGCGGCTGTCGGAAAGAAGCACCCTACAGAGAAGCCGAACACCGTGAAGGCAATGACCGACATGACGGGGCTTGTAGCAAAATATAAAAGCATTTGTGCAATCCCGATGACAAAGCTGAATGCGAACAGAATCTTATATGGAGATACGTTTTCACCGATTTTTTTCACTGCAAATGCGCCCGTCATAAAAGCGATTCCTTCCGCTGTATAAATCCATCCTTTAATGGCGGAACTGTCCTGAAGCTCACTGATGTTGATGACCATCAAGTTGAATCCGCCGATAAAAAGTAGCGGGATGAGTGTCATCACGAGGGTCATAAATACGATGGGAAGTCCTTTGATGACGGGGAACACTTCCTTGAATCCTGCTGCTTTTGGCTTGTTGCCTTGCGCTTTGACGTGTGACTCCTCGTTTTCGTCGATTGTCAGGAACAGGGTCATGACGAACAGGGCAAGATAAGCTACAAGAGAAAGAACATATAGCATCGATAACGAAATGATGACCAGCAGGATTCCCGCTAATGCCGTCCCGAGGATCCTTGAAAGGGTCGCCACATTCATGTGCACCCCGTTCATCTGCAGCAGTTCCTTCTCTTTCACCACCATCGGAATGGCAGCCTGAAGGGCAGGGAAATAAAAAGCGGCAGAGATTTGAATGCTGACTAAGAAGACGACCATCCATAGTACCGAGCCCGTATATATAGCGATGAGCATGAAAACGACACTGAGTGCCCGTGTGAATCCGGAGACGAGCATCACGGTTTTTTTATTTGCCTGATCCGTTATTTTGCCGGCTAGCGGACCAACAGCAAGGCCGGCCAGGAGCCCGGAAGCTAACAGGACAGACTTCAGGAAGTCAGAAGGCACCTTCTCCTGCATAAACTCCAGATTTCCGATGATTCCGAGCCATAATCCAAGCCCGGCAATGAATTCCCCGATCAATAATATCCACACATTCTTATTTTTCCACATAGTAGGTCCGTCCCTCGCAGTCGATTTATTTCGTTACTCTAAATATACTATGGCGTGGGTGGGAAGGGAATGGTTTTTTTGTTGGGGGAAGGCTGTGTGTATGTAGAATATAATGAACAGTAAAAAAACCAGAGCCAATGACTCCGGATTTGTATGGTTATATAAATCGATTTAAATATTCGCCAAATATTTTGTTCATCACTTTGGGTGTGTTTTCTATATAAACATTTATCTGTTCAATGTTTGATTCGAATGTATCAGAGTTACTTTCAACTGATGGAAAATCAGATATTCCTTTAATAATAATACATTCAACATCATTCTTCTTACAGATATACGCAATGGCACCCGCTTCTGTATCGGCTATTGTTATTTCGTTTTCTTTAAGTTCTAAATAGTCCTTCCACATAACGACTGCTTTATCAGCGGTGCCGATTGTCCCGGTATTAAAATCATTTACGTATTTGGACAGATCGATATCGACTATGAAGGATTGCTTAATAAAAGGCTCGATTTCTTTTACTGTGCAATCATATTGAACGGCTTTATCGGGTACAATAATATCCAAATTCCTGAACCTGTCATCTATTCCTGCACAGGTTCCAGCAACGATTATTTTCGTTAAATGAAATCTAGAAATCATATACTGATTACCACCGATACCATTTACCTTTCTTACACCGGTACTATAAAAAACAAGTTCAGTATCATTCATTGTTCTTATGAAATACTCCCCATAAGGATAAGCGAAACGTTCATCATCTTTTATGCTGAAATATTCCAATGTCGCTTCGTATTCCCACTTCGTTGCTATACTGATTCCTATCATCGACGTATCACCCTGTATATATGGTTATTTTTTATGTTACTCCCCCAAAGCGGAGCCCCTTACTAACAAGCGGGCTGTTATTCCTTTTCAATCCATTCCTGGGACCATTTTTCTATGTTCTTCATTAAGGGTTCTAACGAATACCCTTTCTTTGTTAATGAATATTCAATCCGCACGGGTGTTTCGGGATAGACGGTCCGTGTAACGATTCCTTCTTGTTCAAGATCCTTTAAACGCTCGGATAGAAGTCTGCCGCTGATGCCTATAGCGTCTTTGATGGTGCAGTTCCGTTGGGGGCCTGACAATAGTTGATAAATGATGAGTGCGGTCCATCGCTGACTTAAGATGCCAATTGCTTTTTCAAATCTTGGACATATTTCAGATTGGTTCATCTTCAATGCCTCCTTTAATCATGGAAATTCTATTTTGTAGTATACCATATAACCGGTAATAAGGTAATTTAATTACTTGACGGAAGATAGTTATTAAATTAAAATTAGTTACATAAAGTAACTTATAAAAAAGTCTAAACATAAATCGGAGGAGGAATCATAATGAACTTTCATAAAGAACCCCATACATTTGTTGGGGAAGTGAGCCTAATTGTACAAGATTTAAAACGATCTCTTTCTTTTTATAAGGATGTGATCGGGTTTAAAGTGCTGGAAGAATCAGATAAACGGGCTTCTTTAACGGTGGACGGTACTCATTCTCTGTTATCCATTGAAGAGCTTGAAGAAACATTTCCTAAAGAGCCGCGGACGACAGGGCTATATCATTTTGCTTTATTGCTGCCAAGTAGAGAAGATCTTGATAAGGTGCTGGCCCATCTTATCAAGCTGAATATACAGCTTGGTTCTTCGGATCACCTTGTGAGTGAAGCGTTATATTTATCCGATCCTGATGGAAATGGAATCGAGATTTACAGGGACCGTCCAGCATCCGAATGGACGTGGCATGGTGACCAAGTCGAGATGACCGTTGATCCCATCGATGCACGGGGGATATTAGCCGAGGCAGAAGGGGAAGCGTGGAACGGACTTCCAGCCGCTACAGTGATGGGGCACATCCATCTCCACGTGTCGGATTTGAAGTCAACGGAAGAGTTCTACGGGAAAGGTCTTGGCTTTAACGTGGTGAGCCGTTTCGGGAATCAGGCACTCTTCATTTCGACTGGAGGATACCATCATCACATAGGATTGAATACGTGGAATGGTGTAGGCGCACCGGCTCCTTCCGAAAACAGTGCAGGCCTCAACTGGTATACCCTCCACTTCCCGAATGAAGAAAAGCGAAAGAGCATCATTCATAGTCTCGAGTCCATCGGAGCCACAATCAAGGAACATGACGGTAAAATCCTCACCGTGGATCCATCCGGCAACCGCATCTATTTAAGCTTGTAAAAGGGAGGGACGGACCTCGGAAGACGGGGTCCGTCCCTCTAAGCAGTTTTTTTTGGTCCTGCAGATGTTAGTGGGATAATGTACGTACAGACTAATGGATATTCGGTTTGCGAAGGGGAGTGACATGGATGAAGTTGAGTGTATTGGATCAGTCTGTGATTGTGAGGGGAGGGGACGCAGGTACTGCGTTTCGGAATACAGTGGAGCTTGCACAGTTTACAGAGGAGTTAGGGTACACGCGAATCTGGGTGGCAGAACATCATAATACGAATGGTCTTGCAGGTTCCGCTCCCCAGGTACTGATTGCACATATTGCGTCCATGACAAATACGATCCGAGTAGGATCTGGTGGTGTCCTCCTTCCACAATACAGCCCGTACAAAATTGCGGAGGACTTCAAGGTATTGGAAACCCTGTTTCCCGAACGCATCGATCTTGGAATCGGCCGTTCCCCAGGGGGATCATATGAAACACGGATGGCTCTGACGGATGGGTTGAAGAAGAGTATGAATGAGTTTCCGGGGCAGGTGGAGGCACTTCAGAATTACTTGCATCTCTCACCTGAACAATCCGTGAAGGCTTATCCTGACGCAACCTCTCCTCCCCTTCCATGGATATTGGGCATCACACACCGTGGTGCCCGGGTGGCAGCTGAAAAAGGCACGGCTTTTACCTTTGGTCACTTCATCAATCCCGTCAATGGAAAACGGGCGATGGATTATTATCAATCCCACTTTCAGCCTTCAGCCTCATTAGCCCGACCATTGAGCAATGTGTGTATCTTTGTCGTGTGCGCTCCGACCGAGGAGGAAGCAGAAGAAATGGCTCTCACCCAAGACTTATGGTTATTGGCTGTAGAGAAAGGGATTGATACCGTAATTCCTTCCATCGAAGAAGCGAAGGCAAGAGTGCTGACACCGGAGGAAAAAGAAAGAGTGAAGGAAAACAGAAAAAGAGCGATAGTCGGAACCCCAAAAAAGGTGAAGGAAGAACTTCAGATGCTAAGTGAAGTGTATCAAACCGATGAATTTATGATCATCACCAACGTGTCGCAATTCAAAGACAAAGTAAGGTCTTATGAGTTGATCGCTGGGGCAATACTCTAATTCAAAGAAACCTGAGGGGCATAAAACCCCTGAAAATAATAAAGGGAACCTTTTGCGCTTTCACGCCAAGGTTCCCTTTCAATTTATATGAAATTAGTAATAAGAATATGGTGAATAACCATAATAAGGCGGCGGATATCCATACCCGTAACCATACCCATAACCCGGACTCAATAATGCTGCTCCTAATAATCCACCGGCAAGTCCTCCCACAAACGGACTGAAGCCGAATCCAAATCCTGGTCTTCCGAATCCGCCATAACCGAACCCTGGTCTCCCGAACCCTCCAAATCCCGGTCTTCCGAAGCCTACCCGTCCGATTGGTCGGCGGTAATCACTATAGTCTGCAAACGTTTCATGGCCTGCTTGAAAATTATTCATAGCATAAAACCTCCTCTCTATCTAGGTTATGAGTATTCGTTTTGAGTGGGATTGGTATAGGCGTTTACCCAGATAAAGAGATTTTATGAAAATGATTAAGATTATATATTCAAGTAGTCATTCCTGTAGAGCACTTGATCCGTTGCTCTACATTTCTTTAAAAAAGAATATGTATAGCAACTTTAAGTAGAGGATTCTTTGGTCTGCACTAAGGCAGAAATAATAGCTCCGATCGCCTGGATCCAACTGCCAACAACATTGAGGTTCCCGCTGTCCTTGTTATTTAACGTGAGGATACCTGATATAGCTTGAAGAGAGTTTCCGATGACCTGAAGCAGGTTCCCATAGATCGAATAAAGTTCTTCTAGTGTATGTTCTTCATCGAAAGAATCAGCGAGGGCAGATGCTCCCCCCAAAGCCTGCAGGAGATTCCCTTTGATATTAAGTTCCTGCTTGATGATGGTATTAAAATCAATGACGATGCCAGCAATGACGGTAACGTTCCCGATGGCTTGAATTTCATTTCCCACTTTCGTTAAGGAAAATTCCTCAATGGCATCTGCTTCAAGGGCATTCCCAGTAGCCTGAAGTTCATTTCCTACAAGATTGAATGACCTTAGCGTTTCCCTCGGAATCCTCTTAATGGGTGTACTCCCTATAGCAGCGATAACGGTCCCGATAGCCGCCACCCATGCACCGAATGTAGCTTTTTGCTCATTTCCCATAGTTGATCGCCTACTTTTTCGTTCTTAGATAGTGTATACATACCGGCGATTGTTTGTTCATTCCCACCATTTTGAAGAGGGGAAGGAATCTCCGTCCACAAGAAAGGTTTCCCCGATTTTAGGCGTTACAATGGGAACATTTCGTTCACTTCCGCTTTTTGTGACGCGTTCAATCGGATCTGTCCATTCATGGAAAGATAACGTGAAAGCCCCCCAATGAATGGGCAACAGCCATTTCCCTTTCACATCAAGATGGGCTTGGACGGTCTCTTCAGGGAGCATATGAATGGGTGCCCATCTGAGGTCATACTGTCCGCATTCCATCATGGTCAAATCGAAAGGACCGTACAGCTCGCCAATCTTTTTGAAATGAGGACTATACCCACTATCCCCACTGAAAAAGATATTGGAAGATGCCCCGCTGATACACCAGGAACACCATAACGAAGCGTTCCGGTCATTCAGGCTTCTTCCGGAGAAGTGCCGGGCAGGAGTACATGCGAATGTAAGGCCGGCCCATTCCTTTTCCTCCCACCAATCAAGCTCCACTATGTGATCAGAATGGATTCCCCAACGCTCCAAATGGCTACCCACCCCAAGGGGAACGAAGAACTGCGTCACTTTGTTGCGGAGCTTTCGAATCGTTCCGTAATCAAGATGATCATAATGATCATGGGAAAAAATCACAGCATCGATGGAAGGCAGTTCATCGAGTTGAAAGGGAAGCTCCCTGCTGTACCTTTTTCCCCCAATCCACGGAAATGGGGAGGGGGCACTGCCAAACATGGGGTCAAGAAGCAGTCTCTTCCCGTCCATTTCAAGCATCGAAGCAGAGTGTCCGAACCACGTAACATTGGCCCCAGGACGGGGGTGGGAAAAAGATGGGAAAGCGACTCTTGGAAGATCGACATCAGGTTTGCGGTTAGCATCTCGCTTTACGAGATCGCGGATCATGGAAACGGATGAAGAAAAGTTCGTTTCCAAAGAAGTCGGCGTCTGGTTTTGAAAGGATCCCTGTGAGTACTGAGGAGATGAATGAACCCGTTCACCAGCAGGTTTTTTACCAAATGCGGGGTAGTATTTTACAATCAGAAAGGCGGTCAATAGGATAGTGAATAGCAATATAAGTATAATGGTCATGGATAATCTCCTTTTAGCTATTACTATCGCAGATTCGTACGTTCCTGTCCAAACGCAAGGTTATCGTCATTCATGACGAGCCGATTCATCTTCGCAAGACGAAAAGACTAAGAGTACAATGAAGGTAAGAGAACAATGGTGAGGAGGAGAAACGATGAAAAAGATATTGATTGGAATCGGGCTCATACTCATAGTAGCTCTTGGGGCATTTTTCGGGCCGAAATTGTATGCAAGCCTGACCCAGAAATCGTTGGGCAGTGAAGCGGTGAAATCCGAGTCGATCGATGAAGACCATGAACTTGCCACCTTTGCGGGTGGGTGCTTCTGGTGCATGGAACCGCCCTTTGAAAAACTGGACGGCGTATACTCGGTCATTTCAGGATATACGGGCGGCGAAGAAAAAAATCCGACCTATGATGAAGTATCCTCCGAACAGACGGGACATGTGGAAGCGGTTCAAATTGAATACGATCCTGACGTCATCACCTATGAGCAATTACTGAAAGTCTTCTGGAGGCAGATCGATCCGACGGATGCCGGTGGACAATTCGTCGACCGTGGACCCCAGTACGTGAGCGGGATTTTTTATCATAGTGAAGAACAGATGAAGGCAGCTCAGAAATCAAAAAAGGAATTGGAAGCTTCAGGGCGTTTTGATGGAGAAATTGTAACGGAGATCCAGCCGGCCAAAACCTTTTACAAAGCCGAAGATTATCATCAGGATTATTATAAGAAAAATAAACTAAGCTATAAATTTTATAGAAGTAATTCTGGCAGGGATGATTTTCTGGATGAAGCATGGGGAGATGACCGCCATATCGAACTCGAGACCCATTCTCTTTATCCGTCTTATACGGATGATGAATTAAAAGAAAAATTGACGGATATCCAATACAAAGTCACTCAGGAAGATGCCACGGAGGAAGCGTACAAGAATGAATATTGGGACAACAAGGATGAAGGCATCTATGTAGACGTCGTCTCGGGTGAGCCTCTATTCAGCTCGAAGGATAAATACAAAAGTGGAACAGGGTGGCCGAGTTTCACAAAGCCCCTCGTGGAAGATAATATAGTGGAAGTGGAGGACCGGTCGTGGTTCACGGTACGGACGGAAGTCAGGAGTAAACACGCGGATTCCCACCTTGGTCATGTATTTGACGATGGCCCAAATCCTACAGGACTACGGTATTGCATGAATTCAGCGGCTCTCCGATTTGTGCCGAAGAATGAGTTGGAGGAAGAGGGGTACGGTGAGTTTGTGTCTCAGTTTTAGATTGAAAAGGGGGACGGACCTTCAATAAAGGTCCGTCCCCCATCATTCATCTGTCCAATTTCACGATTTCTGCATCCGGGTTGGGACGGTCGAGGATAAGGTCCCGCAGGATGTTGGCTCCAAGCATGCTGTATACGGTGCCGTTTCCGCCATAACCGAGCAGATAATAAATCCTGTCTTTTTCAGGATGTTTTCCGATGTAAGGAATGTTGTCCAGGGACTCCCCGAAGCTTGCCCCCCATGCATAGTCCATCTTGATCTTCAGGTCGGGAAACAGTTTCTGTACTTCTTTTTCAATCCGCTTTCCGCGTTTTTCGATTTTCTTCTCATTTTGAGGCGCTTCAGCAGGGTCTTCGTCCAATCCGCCGGCAATGATGCGATTGTCTACCGTGGTGCGCATATATAAATAAGGCCGCTTTGTCTCCCAGATGAGCGCTCTGTCATCCCATTGAGATAAATCTTCAATCGGTTCTGTCGCAATGGCATAAGATCTGTTGATGTCTGAGCCGACTTTCTTATTCAAGGGTGGCGTTTCATAGCCTGTTGCATGGATCAGGTGCGTTGCTTGAATGATCCCGTCAGGAGTATGGACATTTACACCTGTAGAATGTTCTTCTATGCTTGTTGCTTCGAGATTTTCAAAAATCGTTGTTTGCTTTCCTTCTTTTAAATAATCAAATATCCCATTCACGAATTTGTATGGATTCACTTCTGCGTCACCATGAGTGATCAATGCGCCGGCCTTTGAAAACGGCAAGCGGTCTTTCATTTCTTTACGAGACCAATATTCCACAGGGAAGCCGTGCTCATTCAAGGTTTTATATTCTTTCTTTAACTTTGGAACATGTCGGGATGTGCTTGCATAGTAAATGCTTTTCCTGCGGATGAAATCAGGAGAAACCGGTAAGTTCATCGCTACCTGTTCAAGATTCTCCACTGCTTCCAAACATAAGGAATAAAAGCGAACCGCCTTTTCTTCTCCGATCTGATCCATCAAATCATGAAGCATGACGTCATTGGAAAATTGAAGCAGCCCTGTATTGGCGGATGAACTGCCGGCAGCAAGCGTCCGTTTTTCAATGATGGCGACATTCAATCCTTCCTGGACGAGTGAATAGGCGCATAATGCCCCGGACATCCCGCCCCCAATGATGACTGCATCATACTTTCTATCAAAATCTTCTTTTCTATTTTTTAATGTCGTTGGCCAAAACAATTGACCATTGTGTAATTCCATCCTGGTGCCCCCATTGAGTAATGAATTTATTCCTATTCCATTCCCTTGAAGTGGGGAGATTAAAACATGTGAAATCAAAAAAAGGATGGGCATTCATTTGCCCATCCTGATGCGTTAAAATAATTCAGTATTCAATTCCACTTCGATATTTCCGTTTGTCGCTTTGGAATAAGGACATACACCATGTGCTTTTTCCACCAGTTGTTTGGCTTCATCCATTTCTACACCATTTACGGCAACTGAGAGGACAACGCCTAATTTAAATCCGCCATCTGTATCCTTCCCGATTGACACTTCAGCCGTTACATTGGATTGGATTTTTTTCTTCTCCTGGCGGGCCACTAAGTTAAGAGCGCTGTCGAAACAAGCCGCATATCCAGCTGCAAATAGTTGTTCAGGATTCGTTTCCCCGTCTGCCCCGGAACCTCCAAGAGCTTTTGGCATGCCCAAGGCAACATCCAATACTCCGTCACTGCTTGTTACTTTACCGTCACGGCCACCTTTAGCCGTTGCTTTTGCTGTGTATAATGCATTCATTTCTTTCACTCCTCTTTTTTAGTTGTGCACAATTTAACTTTGCAAAAATAACTATAAACGATTGCATTTAAGTTGTCAACAATTAAGTTGTGTGAAATTTAATTTGATAATTGATACTTTTTTTTGTATGATAATCACAATTAGTATGTTCAAGAAAGGAATCGACATGTATGAAGGATCCACTTTTATTGGAAAACCAGATCTGTTTTAAAATATATACAGCGGAGAGGGAGATCACGAAGCTTTACCGGAGTTTATTGGAGGAAATCGGAGTCACGTATCCTCAATATCTGGCTTTGCTCGTGTTATGGGAAGAAGAAACGATATCGGTAAAGGAACTTGGAAGGAAGTTGTTCCTGGACTCAGGAACCTTGACTCCCATGCTGAAAAGGATGGAAGCGAACGGACTGGTGGAGCGGAAGCGTTCGTCAGAGGATGAGAGAAGTGTCATCATCAGTCTGACGAATAAAGGACGGGGGATGAAGGAGAAAGCAGAATGCGTCCCGACCCGTTTATTGGAGAGGCTTGAGATGGATGGTGACGAGCTTTCGAAGTTGGATCAGACATTGACGACGATCCTCGATAAACTGCAAAATTAAGAAAGGAGGGTGACTACTGTCACCCTTATTTTAATGAGACCCGTTTTCCCCCTTCTCCCCCCGAAAAGCCAGCACCGAAGTCTTTAAAGAAGCATAATTCCCAATTGCCGCATAACCGTAAAAAAAGCCCATGAATATGCCCGTGACGGGATGGCCCCTGTGGCTGATGAAGATCGAGATGAAAAGCCCGAACAGGACGGCGATATTCGGTACCAGAAAAGCACGTGGTTTAAAGAAGACTTTGATCAGCTGGGTTAACAGGATGATGACGGGAATGGCAATGACGGCATCCCAGAAGTTTGTGTGAATGGTAGGGAAATCCATATAAAGCCTCCAATAAGGGTTTTGTTCATACTATTTCCTTATTGTGTGAGATTTAACAAAAAAAGATGACCCCTTAAGAGGGAGCATCTTTTTTAAATCGCGCGTTCCAGCGTTCTGCCTTCTCGAGTGCAGACGTGTCGTTCACGATCTCACCAGGTTTGACGCCTGCACCGATCAGATAGTCTGTGAACTCCATATGGACGAATTCAAAAATGTAATTGAATTGCTGTACAAGGGGAAGTCCTTTGATTTTGGCAGAGCTTCCTCCGGTAATCACCACGTACGCCTTTTTCTTCGTAAGCTCTTCTTTCAGGTTGAAGCGCTCGTCGCGCAAATACTGACTCCATCGGTCGAAGAAATTCTTCATCGGACCGCTCATCCCATACCAGTAAAGGGGAGTTGCAAATAATAATACATCATGCTCTTCCATCATCCGGACCAGCTTTTCATAATCATCCTCGACAGGGAGAAAACCACCTTCAGCGTGACGCAGGTCTTCAATCGGTTCGATATGAAGATCGGCAAGGGAGACGATGGTATGGTCGGTACCTTCGACGATTTTTTTCGCAAGATACTCGGAGTTTCCGTTCTTTCGTGTGCTTCCTAAAAGGGCCAGTACTTTCATAGATGAACACTCCTTTATACAATTCATTATATTGGGCTTCAACAGCCTTTAATGCCAATTTCATGTAATGGGATTCTTAATGGTTATGAGTATCTCATCCTTCCTGCAACCTCGGATGCTACCGTCTCCGGAACCCTTCCTCACGCAGATACAACGCTGCTTCATCATACCCTCCGAAGCTGTCCTCCAGGTTATCACCGGCATAGATATTCCAGCGGTCATCTTCTCCAATCAGCATGAGGGAGTGCCCTTCTGCATCTTTCCATAATTGTTCCACGGGAGGTGCGACTTCTTCTTCCGTTGCCAGGTGATCAATCGACGCACGAATGATCCCCCGCAGTTCATCTGCCGAAAAATCACGGATATTCACGAGTCCTTTTTTGGCTTCATAGTCAGGAAGACTGCCTGTGTAAACAAACCCGTTCCCGTTCGGGTGCAGGTGATAGACGACGGTCGTTTTTTCATAGAGACTGTCTTCAAAGTGGAAGTTCACCCGGTTCAGTGAAACGTCCTTGCGGGTAAGCTCGGGAAATTCTTCTATGAGAGCTAATTTATCTTCAAATGTCAGCAATGTGATTCCTCATTTCATTTTACGATTTTCCCATTATAACACAGTGCCCTATTTTCTATAGAGGATTACGGGTATAATGGGTATCAAAGAGGTGACCCCATTGAATGATTTTACTTCCTTAGGAATTCAACCTAAGTACGTTAATGCTTTAAAAGAACAATCCATAACAGAACCGACGCCGATTCAGAGCGAAACCATCCCTGTATTATTAAATGGTGAGGACGTGATTGGACAGGCGCAGACGGGTACGGGAAAAACGATGGCGTTTCTACTGCCCATGCTTGCGAAAATCGATCCTGAAAAAGATGAAATCCAGTCCCTTATCGTGACTCCGACGAGGGAGCTTGCGATTCAGGTAACCGCTGAATTGAATCAAATCCTTTCTTCTGTGGAAGATGATATACATGTATTAGCCGTGTACGGTGGTCAGGATGTGGAGAAACAGATTAAGCGGCTGAAGAACAAGGCGATTCATATCGTGATCGGTACACCGGGACGACTGCTTGATCATGTGCGCCGGGAGACAGTCGATCTTTCAAATGTGAGATTCCTGGTATTGGATGAAGCGGATCAGATGCTTCATATCGGCTTCTTCGATGAAGTGGAATCGATCATCCGCGAGACGCCGTTCACCCGCCAGACCGCCCTGTTTTCAGCGACGATGTCCAAGGATATCCGCAAGATCGGGAAGCGCTACATGAATCAGCCTCATAATGTGCAGATCCGTGAAAAAGAGAAGATTGTACAGGAAATTCAGCAGGAAATCGTGGAAACCACGGATCGAGAGAAGCTGGATGCCCTCAGTCAAACGATTCACGACGTCCAGCCGTTCCTTGGCATCATTTTCTGCCGGACGAAGAGGAGGGTCAGCAAGCTGCTTGGAGACCTGAAAGCGAGAGGATTTCTCGTCGATGAACTCCATGGTGACTTGTCCCAGGCGAAACGGGAAAATGTGATGAAGAAGTTCCGGGACGCGAAGCTCCAGCTTCTTATCGCAACGGATGTTGCTGCGCGTGGCCTTGACGTGGAGGGTGTGACCCATGTATTCAACTATGATATCCCTCAAGATGTGGAAAGTTACATCCATAGAATCGGACGCACGGGCCGTGCCGGGAAAGACGGGCTTGCCATCACCTTTGTTGCACTGAAGGATAAGCAGGACCTGGAAACGATCGAGAAAGGCATCGGACGTTCCTTGCCCCGCCGGGTGGTGGAGGTTGTTTCTACCAAAGAAACCGCCAATCGTATGAAAGGATCCAGTGAAAGTGCAAAGGATCGCCGGGAAAAAAATATACAAGCGAGTAAGGAGAGAAAAGCAAGGTCTCCTCGGGGTGGCAGAACCAGGACGGGCGATAAAGATGGTCCGTCACGCAGTCGAAGATCCAAGGGTGAAGACACGAATCCCCGCCGCGGCGGTGGTGAATCATCGGGTACCTCCCGTGGTAAGCGAAGCAGCTCAGCTGGAAGAAATAACAGTGGTAATCAACGAAATAGTGGCAGCAGATCCACCTCGAATCGAAGAGGACGCTAATCTCTAAGGCATGGTGACGAAAAAGTCATCATGCTTTTTTAAATAGTAATGATATCTGAATATTCACATAAATAGTCTGAATCTGTTAATATAGTCCATATAAGATTTATAAATAGAGGGGATGGATGTACATATGCACGTGCCATTGGTGTTAACGGATTTTCTCGATCGGGCAATGGAGTTATACGGGGATAAGGTAGCGATCATTGATGATGAAAAGCGTTTGACGTATAAACAGCTCGGTGACCGCGTGAATCAACTGGCAAGGGGACTGATGGAATTCGGGATAGAAAAAGGGGACAAGGTGGCGTATCTTGCGCCCAATACGACGGAGATGCTGGAAGGATTTTATGGCGTCTACTCTGTCGGAGGGGTCATGACGCCTTTGAATACCAGATTAAAGCCTGCCGATTATCAATTTATCCTCACCCACAGTGAGAGTAAGGCCCTGTTTGTCGATGAGGAGCTCTATCCGTTGGTGGAGCCGATTCTTTCAGAGGTGCCTCACTTGAAGCATGTGGTGATCCACGGCACATCGAGGGACGGACACCCAGGTTATGAAGGTTGGCGCAGTTCGTTCGGCCGCGAGCCTTTCGAACGTATTGAACTGGAAGAAACGGATATCGCGTCCCTTCTCTATACGAGTGGGACGACGGGAGATCCGAAGGGAGTCCTACTCACCCACAGGTCCAATTACCTGCATGCCCTATCGTCCATGCACCATTTACGGGTGACGGATCAGGATACGCTTCTTCACGTCCTGCCCATGTTCCATGTGAACGGTTGGGGGTCACCATTTTATTATACGGCCAACGGTGCGACCCAGGTGATGCTTCGAAAAGTCGAACCGGAAGTGATACTGGATAAAGTGGAGAAGCATGACGTGACGGTGATGCATATGGCACCGACCGTTCTCAACATGCTTCTTGAGAGCTATCCAGACAGGGACCGGTCAATTGGACAAAATGTAAGGGTTATCATTGCCGGGTCTGCGCCTCCACCGGCATTCGTCCGGAAAGTGGAGGAAAATCTAAAATGGGAATTCATCCAGGTATACGGGATGACAGAAATTTCACCTCTTATCACGACTTCTATAATAAGATCTTCGGAACAGGACCGGCCAAAGGAGGAGAAATACCGCCTGAAGGCGAAAGCGGGATACAGCATGATCGGGAGTAAGGTGAAGGTGGTCAACGAACTCGGGGAAGAGGTGCCTCATAATGGTAAAGCGATAGGCGAAATCGTGACGAGGACCAATACGGTGATGGAAGGGTATTATAAAAATCCGGAAGCAACCAATCAGACGATCAGGGAAGGATGGCTGCATACAGGAGATATGGCGACGGTCGATGAAGACGGCTACATCGAAATTGTCGACCGGATGAAAGACGTCATCATAAGCGGTGGAGAAAATATTTCTTCCATCGAGGTGGAGGGAGCCCTTTACGAACATGAAGGTGTCCTAGAAGCAGCGGTTGTGGCCATTCCCCATGAACGATGGGGGGAAGTTCCCCATGCAGTGGTGGTTCTAAGAGACGGTCACACATTAACTGAACAGGACTTGATTGATTTTACGAGAGAAAAGCTTGCCCACTTCAAGGCACCAAAGAGCATTACTTTTGCGAAAGAATTACCTAAGACCGCATCGGGAAAGATTCAAAAAGTGGTGATCCGAAAAGAGTTTTGGAAGAATCATGATCGGATGGTTCATTAAGGAAAGGAGCGTGCGAACCGCACGCTTCTTTCTTTGTAGGGGGCACATGCCCTTATTTCATCTCTCTTGTCTGCTTCTCGTCCCTGTTAAAGCTTCGACGGCATAAGTTATAAAAAGGACGTTTTATCTTCATAATAACAGGGAAAAGCAGTTTTTAAGAGTAGATAATTGGAGGGCGTAAAGATGAGTTTAAATTCCCCGTTGGTTCCAAAGTCAAAAACGAATTGTACCAATGAGTATGGAAAGTTAAAGAAAGTGGTCGTGGTTTCACCCGAAAATATGCAAATCAATGAAATCATAAATGAAACGCAAAAACATTTTTTGAAAGAAAATATTGATATAGATAAAGCTGTTTCCCAACATAAAAGATTTGTTGACGTATTGGAGAAAAATGGATCTGAGGTGATTCACCTTCAACCATCATCTGAATTGAATGAACAAGTCTTCACGCGAGACATCGGTTTCACGATCCATGATCAGTTTTTCGTGGCGTCGATGAATACCGATGTGAGGCGGGGAGAAGTGAAGACCCTCAAACACTGGCTGGAAGAGAATGAAGTACCTTATAACGAACTTCTTCATTCCATTGAAGGAGGGGATGTCCTCGTTGATGAGGAAAATGTCTGGATCGGCGTGAGTGGACGAACGAACCAGCTGGCGATTCAATCGCTGAGAAATCAGCTCACACCCTATACAGTACATGAATTGCCTTTAAGAGAAGACATCCTCCATTTGGATTGTGTGTTCACCATCATTTCCAGTGAATGGGCACTTGTATATCCGCCGGCATTTTCGAAAGAGGATCTTGAGACAATTAAGAAGCACTATAATATCATCACGGTGACCGATGAAGAACAATTTCAAATGGGCCCGAATGTATTAGCCATCGGAAATCAGAAGGTCATCAGTCTTACCCAAAACCAAGCATTAAATGAGCGGATCAGAGCGGAAGGGTTTGACGTGATCGAACTGGACCTGTCGGAAATCATTAAATCAGGCGGGTCATTCCGCTGCTGTACGCTTCCCCTTATAAGAGAATGAAATGAAAGAAACAGGTGACTTTTTGCCTGTTTTTTTCAATTTACATAAGTTTTACCCTCCTGTATTCGTTTCGTAAATAATTCTTCATATTTCCCCTTTATGCTTCTACATGTACTACGAATTATAGGAGGTAGGGAAAATGAAGAAATCAATGAAGAAGATCCTTCCGTTGGCGGTCGTATCCTCATTAGCTCTTGGAAGTGTCATAGGAATGAATCAGGACGACACAGAAGCGAAAGCCAAGGAATCAAAGAATGGTAAAGCCAAGAACGTCATCTTTATGATCGGTGATGGAATGGGTAACCCATATACAACGGCTCTTCGCTATATGAATGACAATCCGGATACGATGGAGATGGAAAAGACGGCATTTGATCCTTACCTTGTCGGACTACAAACGACGTACCCGGAAGATGAAAAAGAAAACGTAACAGACTCAGCGGCTGCCGCAACGGCGATGAGCGGCGGAGTGAAAACGTATAATAATGCAATTGCAGTGGATAATGATAAATCAAATGTAAAAACGGTACTGGAACAGGCGAAAGAAAACGGTATGTCTACAGGAATTGTAGCTACATCAGAAATCACACATGCTACGCCGGCATCTTACGGAGCACATGAAGAGTCACGCAAAAGTGAAGATGCGATTGCGGACGATTATTATGATGAAATGATCAATGGCAAGCATAAAATTGACGTCATGCTTGGTGGAGGAACGGACTTCTTCGAGAGAGATGACCGTAATGTGGCACAGCAGTTCAAGAAAGACGGATACAGCTATGTGAAATCAGCAGATGAGCTTAAAAAAGACGATAACAAGCAAATTCTTGGACTTTTCGCTGAATCCGGAATGGACAAGATGATCGACCGTGATGAAAAACAACCAAGCCTGGCCGACATGACGAAATCTGCCCTTGACCGTTTGAAAGGCGATAAAGACGGGTTCTTCCTGATGGTGGAAGGCAGTCAGATCGACTGGGCCGGTCATGATAATGACGTAGTCGGGGCTATGAGCGAAATGAGAGACTTTGAACAGGCATTTGAAAAAGTAAGAGACTTTGCTAAGGAGAATGGTGAAACATTGGTGATCGTGACGGCTGACCATTCCACTGGTGGCATTTCAATCGGTTCTGACGGTGAATACAACTGGGATCCAGCTCCGATCCAAGCTGCCAAGCATACACCTGACTACATGGCAGAGCAAATCGTAAACGGTGCGTCAGTTGAAGAAACATTAGCGAACAATATCGATCTTAAATTGACACAGGAAGAAGTCGCTTCTGTAAAATCAGCTGCTGAAAAAGGCGATCAAACAGAAATCGATAATGCGATCGAGAAGATTTTCGATAAACGTTCAGGTACCGGATGGACAACGGACGGACATACAGGTGACGACGTTCCTGTGTACGCGTTTGGACCTCAAAAAGAAAAATTTGCCGGTTTGATCGACAATACAGATCAAGCGAACCAAATCTTTGAACTATTGAAGAACAAAGGGAAGATCAAAGACTAGAAATAATCTGATTGAAAAAAGACCATGTTGGGACACTAGAGAGACCTAATAATATGAGACTGAATAAAACACCTTCAAGTAGTAAATATTTCATTTACATTTGGAGGTGTTTTTTCTATGGGTAATAAAATGTCCTATCCAGAAGAAGTTAAGAAAGAAGTTGTCCGTTTAAAATTAGAAGGTAAATATTCAAATCAAGAGCTAATGGAGATGTTCGGGATTAAGAATCGAACTCAGATTAAGACCTGGGTGAAATGGTTCAAGAATGGTGAGACCCATCGTTTGGCTCAACCTCTTGGGAAACAATATTCTTATGGGAAAGGTCCTGATGATGAAAGTGAACTAGCCGAGTTACGAAAGAAAGTCGCTTATTATGAAATGCGTGAGGAATTGTTGGGAAAGTATCGGGAGATCGAAAGGAAGTGGTCCCAGAAGTATTCGTCCAGACCGTAGAGATGTTTAAACATAAATATACCGTTATTGCCCTTTGTGAATGCTTTGGAGTGGCTAAGGCTACTTATTATCGTTGGCGGGGAAAAGCATGGGGCCCATCAGAATTGGAGAAGAAAATCATTGATATTTGTGAGGATTTGAAATTTCGCATTGGGCACCGGATGGTTCGTGATCTCTTGGATAAAGAGCACAAACTTAAAATCAATCGAAACACTGTACAGCGAATTATGCAGAAATTTAACATTCAGTGCCGTGTTAAACCGAAAAGACAAAACTATATAGCTGGGGAAAGTAAAATCGTCGTGCCCAATTACTTAAACAGAAACTTCCATGCATCTAAACCAAATGAAAAATGGGTTACAGATATTACCTATCTTCCTTATGGTGAGAAAATGTTATATTTATCAACGATTATGGACTTGTATAATAACGAAATTCTTGCTTACACCATTAGTGATAAACAAGATAAAGCTTTAGTGCTAGATACGTTAAAGAGAGCGTGTGAAGGTCGTGATGTATTTGAATGCATCCTTCACAGTGATCAAGGCTCTCAATATACATCGTATGATTTTCAGGAAGACGCTAAAAAAAGAGGCATCATCACAAGCATGTCCCGACGAGGAAACTGCTTTGATAATGCCGTCATTGAATCCTTCCACTCCTCTTTAAAGTCAGAAGAATTCAGTCCTCTGGATCGAGGGAAACTAACTACCCATACAGTACGAAAGAAAATAGAATCGTACATGTATTATTATAATTATTGTCGACCTTTTACAAAATTAAACTGCCAGACTCCGATAGAGTTTAGAGTCATGGCAGCTTAGGTGTTTTATTTAGTCTTATTTGACTGTGTCACTCCACACCCCCGACGTGGTCTTTTCTTAATTTATACTTCTTCTAAGTCAGAAACGCTTACTTCTGAACGTTCTTCAAGCGGTCCGCGGAGATGCACAACGGCCGTTTTGCCGTCTTCTGATACAGAGTCGATCCAAACGGATGCATCCTTGTATGTAACTTGGATGTCGGCTGAAGAAGATAAAATCTGTTTGACACGATTTTGGTCCATATTCAATTCCTCCTAACGTTTTTCAATGATTAGTGTGTCCCAATTTGGAAGAACCATGACCGCATAATTCCATTGGGAAATTGAAATTCTATTAGGGAAAGGATGATGGTATGAAAAAGCAGGATGAGAAAATGTCGGCTACTGAAGCCAATATGGAATTAAATGAACGATTATATGGAGGAGGGGAAAGGGTGGAAGACCCCCGGAATATTCATGTTGAATCCAATATGACCCCAGTGAATATTTCAAAGGAAGACAAGTGACCCCTTTTCCAAAAGAAAAACCTGCCTGATTCGCTTCAGGCAGGTTTTTGCTATTTCGTTTTATTTTTCTGATCTTTATTATGCTTATTTCCTTGGCTGTTGTCACCGCTTGTGATTTCACTTGCGAACTCTGTCGTACCTCGTTTCGGTGAGTTTTGATTTTCGCTTCCCCGGTTGTTTTTCTTAGTCAAAGGAATCCCTCCAAATTAGTATGATGATTATTAGTTTTCGATAAGGACATGGAGACTATTCAATGATAAGAGAATATATGTCTTTCTTCCTGTATTTAACAATCATAATGAAAATGTACCACGACTAAACGATAATGAAGGAAAGAACTTCTTTTTAAAGGGAGGGATGGCTGTGCAGGTGAAAGGGGGAAGGCAGATGGAGATAAAACCCGGCCATTGGTTTATAGACGAAGAAGCCGTGAATACAGATGGATTTCCGATTTTATTTATACATGGGATTGATGCATCATCAGAAACGTGGCTTTCAGATAACGATATGATTCCAATTACCCGTGGAGCCGGTTATCAATCGGTGTTCATCGACTTGCATCCTGACGAAGATATGTGGAGAAATGGTGAGATGCTGGCTGGAAAGCTCCGGGAGATGTATGAATACTTTAATGAAAAAATTGTGATTGTAAGTCACAGTAAAGGTGGAATCGATACTCAATCCGCACTGGTCCATCATGGTGCTTTTGCGTATGTTAAAAGGGTCATCACACTCTCGACTCCCCATCATGGGTCAGAGCTTGCAGACCTTGCCTTCAGTAAATGGGCGGGGTGGCTGACCGATGCGTTGAAAAGTAAGACAAATGCCGTCTTTTCATTGCAAACCGCTTATATGAAAGGATTCCGGGCTGAGACAGACGGATCTGATCTTATGAAAGAGATCCCCATCTATACATTCGGGGGCACCGGCTGGGGAGGTGCCTATTCTGAATTATTCTGGGGAGGGTTGTATTTAAGCCGGTTCGGTCAAAGTGACGGGGCCGTGCTGGTAAAAAGCTCCCGGCTTCCTTATGCCAAAGAAGTGGCGGTTAGGGACTGGACACACAGCACGATAAAAAAAGGCAGCAATGTTTTTCCCTATTTAAAGAATCTATACACGGATGAAGTAACGGATATTCCATATGCAGTGGGGAGCGAAATGGCTTCGGAAGGAGATATGTCGGTCCTTCACAGGGGTGGAAAATTCGAGGGGGCAAGATCGGAGAGTTTCTCCGTCGAAGAAGGGATAGAGGGTATTACGGTCGACTGGATCAGTGACCAGCGGGATACGGTGTATGAACTGGTAGGTCCGGATGGTGGAGTTTACATGCAGTGGAATCTGGCTGAAGATGCTACAGGGTATTTCCCTGGAGCGTATCATCATTCCATTCTTCTCACACAGCCAATTTCAGGACGATGGGAAGTGAAGGCAAGATCGGCTCAAAAAGAACATTATATGGTCAGCATCCTATTTCATCAAAAAGGAATGAGTGATGTCGCGGGCACTTTGGCCATGGGGGAGCCTTCTGTGAAGAAGACCTATACAATACATCATATCCCAATGAAAAGTGGGAAGAAAACGTCAACACTCATTACATCTGAAGACCTTTCATCTCTGCCGCTGTCGGACTTTGAAGAAGGAATCCATAACATCACCACAGATCTGGAAGGGAAAACGGCCCAGGGAAACAACTTCCAACGGACGATGATCCAGACCGTCTATGTAGATGGAAAGGGGAATATCTATTAAATGAAAAACAAAGGTCCGTCCCTCTGAGAAAAGAGGGACGGACCTTTGACGTTATAGTGTATTCAGAAATTCTGTTGTTCTGGTGATTTGGCGTTGGCGCTGTGGAGGTGCGCGATTTTTTCGCCGTTTTTGTAGACGAGCAGGCTTGGGATGCCCATGACATCATATTTCTCGGCGATTTCCGGGAATTCGTCCTTATTGATGTCATACCATTTATATTGATTGAATTCCTCCATGATTTCATCAATGAACATATCCATACGACGGCAGTCAGGACACCAGTCTGCATGAAATTTTACGATGACAGGCTCTGTTGATGTGATAAGATCGTCAAAGGTTTCTTTATTTTTGATTGATTGCATGATGATAACCTCCCTTTCCCACTTATTTTAAACAAAACAGAGACTGATTGTAAAACGAATCATTTTTCGTCTCATCTTGTACATGATAATATGAGAATACATTTTGAAAGAAAAAGGTGACATTATGCAGCCCATTAAAGTTGGTTTAGCAGGATACGGTTTTTCAGGACAAAGCTTTCATCGTCCTTTACTCTCTCATTTAGAGGAATTTCATATAGAAGCGGTCATGTCTTCCAATGAAGAAAAAGTAGTAAACGATCTTGAAGGGACGACCGTCGTGCCTTTCCTTGAAGATCTGCTTCAAGAAGACATCGAATTAGTGGTCATCACAACTCCCAATCACCTTCACTACAGTATGATCAAGCAATCACTATTAGCCGGTAAGCATGTGATCGTAGAGAAGCCATTTGTAACGGATAGCCGGGATGGGGAGGAGCTATTGGCACTGGCGAAAGAAAGAGGACTTCATCTCGCCGTTTTCCATAATCGGCGCTGGGATGCTGACTTCCTGACGATTCAGCAATTGGTGAAAGAAGGGACGCTGGGATCGATTTTTACATACGAAGCGCATTTTGACCGGTTCCGTCCGGCCATCAAGGACAGGTGGAAAGAGAATAAAATCGAAGGGGCAGGCGTGCTTTATGATCTTGGCTCTCATCTGTTGGATCAGGCCCTCACCCTGTTCGGGAAGCCCAAATGGGTGCAGGCGGATGTATTTCCGCAGCGAAATCCTGAAAAGGCAGAGGACTACTTCCTCATCACCCTCGGATATGATGTAATGAGGGTTCAACTGTATTCACGTTCAATCGTATTGGATCCGGGACCCCGTTATCAGGTACATGGTCTGAAAGGAAGCTTTGTGAAGCATGGCATGGATCGTCAGGAGGATGACCTTAAAGCAGGAAAGAACCCTGTTTCTAAAGAATGGGGAATCGAAGACGAAGAAAATTGGGGCGTCCTTACAACCATCTCAGGTGAAGAGGTGACATCGGAAGTCATTCCATCCGAAAAAGGGGACTACACACAATTTTACCTGGGGGTATACGGGGCAGTAAGAGAAAATGCTCCTCTACCCGTCGACCCTGAAGATGCTTTGCACGTCATCACGATAATCGAAGCATGCAAAGAAAGTGCAGCAACTGGACGCGTCATCAATATGACTTGAAAAAAGGGCTCCCTGACACGCAGGGAGCCCTTTTCCATATTTTATTCCACCGTCCCTGCTTCCAAAATCTGAATTTTTGCGTCTACATTGAATTTGACCCGTGGATAAATGCTGTCTTCCCATTCTTTGAAATCAAATCCTCGTACCCCGTGCTTTTGGAATTGTCCGATGCCGACAGGGTCTATGCCTAACTCCTGGAATTCTTTCAGCATTCTCGTCCCGTTTTCTTCAATATCCTTTTTCATCTGTTTCTCCACTTCAACCACTTTATCGTTCGTCAATTTTTTACCAGTATACTCACGGATGATCCCTCTTATTCTTATACGGACCGTCACTTCCACAGGGTCTGCATCATGCTTGACGATGATTTTATTCTTGGATTTGAGACTGGTTACTGAAGCCTCGATGGAATTTTCCACATGACCACGGCTCTTTTCTTTCCCCATTTTAATGACATAACTTCCTTCTGCATATTTATCCACAAGCAGTTTGAAGAAAAACATATCCTTAGCAGGGACTTTTTTGACCATTTTGTCTTTATCAAATAACGCGATGCCCGAAATTGCCACACTTTCATTGGACAGCTGCTTTAAGATGGGCAGATAAGGTGTCTGCCCATCCTGAAAGTAATCATAAATGAACATATGAAGGTTGGTTTCGGGAAGTTCTCTCCGGGTGATATTATGCTGGATCAGGTTGGAAAGGTATGTCCCATTTCCTCTTAATCCATAGTTTCCCTTGAGGAGCTCTCCTGCTTCCCCTTCCGTAACGGTCAAATAAAGCCTGGCCCCGACACTGGCATCCCTTTGGAGGGAGTCGCCGATATCGATAATTCCCTTCTTTGCAAGCTCTTCCCCGACTAAAACGACGTCCAAACTACCTCGGACAAGAGGCTGCTGAGATCGTCTTTCCAATTTTTCGAGTACTTCCCTGGTAGAGGAGGCTTCTGCTGACAACGTCCCGTTTTGAATAGATTTATCAGAGAGGTAGATGGGAAACAAAGCAGTTCCCTTGATCTTGTCCTCTCCCACGTAGTCATAAGCTTTCCCTGTTTCAATATATAGGTCGTCCAGGATTTCCTTTTCCACACATCCAGTTAACAATATAAAACTAATGAGAAGAGCAACGATCATGCTAATACGGTTCATTGTTTGTGCCTCACTTTCTTCATGATGATCACAAGCAACAGAAGAGCAGGGATGTAAAAATAGTTAATGTAAAATCCGATTTGCCCTGATACGGAATTGAGGAAATTCACTAGCTTCCGGTCAGTAAAAAACGTAAGGGCGGATAAGCATAGAAGGCAGATGATCAATAACGTATGCCTGTGCTTCAGAGGAGTCATTCGTTTTAAAATCCTGCTGGCACACCAGATGGCGATACAAACGTTCGGAAGGATAATCAAACACCAATTGGCAATGCCGATATACTCAAATCGCTCTACGAACGGCATTTCGACGATCTTCCACATGGAAAGAGTGGCCCAGACGGTCTTTTCCAGCTGCTTCTGACTGAAAAATGAAAAAGAAATCAAGGCTAAGATTGTGTATAGTAGAGTGGTCGTAGAAAGCGCCCAGTGTGCATATTTCTGGGATTTCTTTGCGTCTTTCACAAATGGATAAAGCATCAAGATGGATTCATAACCTAAATACGTCAGGGACATGTTCTTGGTAGAAATCAATAGATCCTTTACCGAATGATCAAAGACAGGCAGAATATTTCGAAAGTCTGCATACTTGAAGGTGAAGGCGAAAGTTAATACGAGATAACTTGGAAGGATGATACCGAAAAAGGCCGTTCCGGTCACGGTCCGTACCCCGCCGTTGACAATATAATATACAAGGATGAGGAAGAACAAAGAAAAGAAGAATGTACTCAATCTCGGATACATCCACACCTGTAATACCTCGATATACGTGCGCAATATGGTAATGACAAGCAAACTGAAATAGACGACAAAGAAGAGACTGAATACTTTCCCAAGCCACTTCCCAAAGGCCAGGGTGTGGGCAGATACAAGATCTCCCTCGACCCTATTTAAAATCTGATACATTATGAACATAATAACGTGAGTGAAAATACCTGCAAGAATGACGGAAATCCATCCATCATAGCCCGCATTTTTCGAAATGATTCGCTGAAATCCAAGTACTCCTGCCCCCACCTGAATGGAGTGAATGAGAAAAAATACGAGAAAGGGCGATATTTTTCTTCTATCCGGAATGGGCTGCATCTGATCACCTCCAACCATTATTCGTCGATATCAAACTTTTTCTTACCTTCAGACGGGCGGAATCTGGACGGCTTCTGGGTTCGTAAATATTCCGGACGCCCTGATTGTTTATTAAAGGGGAAGCGAATGATAGCATCTTTCAGGTCTTTTACCCTTGGCGGGAAAAGGGGTTCCAAAAACGGTCTGCCTAAAGAGGTTAACTGTAGCAGATGACCCATCAGCAGACAGAAGCAGTAGACGATACCCAATAGTCCCCAAAGTTGAGCGAACAACAGAAAGGGAAACCGTAAAAGACGGATCGTATTACCCATCCGATACACAGGTGTTGTAAAGGAAGCAAGAGCCGCAAGGGCAACCATTATGAGCAATACGTTACTTGTGATCCCCGCTTCAACTGACGCCGTCCCGATGACGATCCCTCCAACGATACCGATTGTCTGACCTACCTTGGTCGGAAGGCGCGCCCCTGCTTCACGAAGCAGTTCAATCGTCAATTCCAGAAACAATGCTTCAAGTATAGGTGGCAGAGGGATCTCTTGTCTTGACGTGATGAGTGTGGCCATTAAATCTTTCGGTATGAGTTCATAATGATAGGTCAATGCTGCCACATAAATAGGCGTAATCAAAATGGAGAACGCCACTGCGAATACACGGACGAGACGAAGAAATGAGGAAATAGAAAAATTCAAAAAATAATCCTCATAGGCATTAAAAAATTCTACGAGAGTGGTAGGTCCTATCAATGCATGGGGAGATCCATCCACCATGATTGTAAGCTTACCTTCCACAAGGACCGATGCGACCCGGTCAGGCCTTTCTGAATCCAGTAATTGCGGGAAAGGGGATTTGCTGTTATCGGCAATCAGCTGTTCTATGAATGAACTGTCCATGATCTGATCGAAGTCCAGATCGCGTAATCGCTGGCGGACTGTTTCCACGTTGGATTCATCTGCCAATCCATCAATATAAAGTAGTGCAACCCGTGTGTGGGTCAGTTTTCCGATATTGAATTCTTCCATAACCAATTCTTTCACGGGCAGACGCTTTCTAAGCAGATTTAAATTATCGCTTAGAGACTCTACAAACGCCTCTTTTGGCCCAACGACGCTGAACTCCACTTCTGGTTGGGATACTTTCCTCCCCATCTCATTTTTAGTAGCGATAAAGGCGAATTTTCGATTGGTCGCGTCCATTGTCAGCAACGTATATCCGTTATAGATCTTCTGCTCGATTTGGGTTTCATCAGTGGAAATTTGAATATCTATTACTGGAACCAGTGTTTTTAAATCATCGAATGAATGAAAATCCTTAGAAAGTAATGAAGGGAGGACGTCCTCCTGCAGGATCTTTCCATCAATTAACGTAGTGACGAAGTGCAGACTGAATTTAACCCCTGTATGAGGATTCTGATAAAATGCCTGTTTATAATCGGCAGATTTCTCCGCTTCCTTTTTCATGCTTTCATATGATTGTTTCTTACTTTTCTTATCGCTGTTTTTCTTGTTCTTAAAGAATGGAAACATACTAATCCCTCATGTCCGATGTATGGTCTATCCTGTAGTGTTACCGAAAAAAGGAGAATTATGAAAAAGGAAGCGAGGAGAGGAAATAAACGTATAGCAACCCCTGGAAATCAGCATACAAAAAAGCCGGAGAGGGCATGCCCTTTCCGGCTTTTCACAAGAGTCGTTTATTCCTGTTCTAAAAAGTACTTTTCGATATCATCGAGCATGGCATTTGCCGCCAGGACTCCGCCAGCAGTGTTCCAAATCGCATCACTTACTTCATAGACCTTATCTTGTTTTGCTACTTCAAGATTTTTGAACAACGGATCGTTCAGCCACTCTTCAGCAAGTTTATTCGCTTCGCCATCTCCTGTTTCATATGTGAAGTAGAACAGGACATCTCCGTCCATAGCCGGGATGCGTTCTTTGGTTACACCTTTTTCTGCGAAGTCTTCTGCGTCCTGACCATCAGGACGGTCGAAACCCAGCTGGTCCAGGATCACGCCTGAGAATGAGTCTTTATGGTAAATTCTTACGTCTCCTGCCAGAAAGCGGACCATGGAAACTTTTTGATTCAGCTTGTCTCCGAGTTTCCCTTTAAGATCTTCGATACGCTGATCATACTCCGCTAATACTTCCTTGCCTTTTTCTTCTTTATTCAGTGCTTTTGCATACAACTCGAAATTTTCTTTCCAGTTGCCGCGTAACGTTTCAGCCATCACGGTTGGAGCGATGTCTTTCAGTTGATTATACTGCTCTTCTTGACGCATTTTGTTCCCGATAATCAGGTCCGGCTGAAGCTTCGCGATCGCTTCCATATTTAGTTCGCTCTCTGTTCCGACGACTTCCACATCTTTCATCTTGTCAGCGATGTGGTCATACCAAGGATCACCTGTCCATGATTGAACGGCACCGACTGGTGTGACACCCAGGGAAAGGAGGGCTTCTGTGCCTTCATTTGTCAGGATAACGACTTTCTTTGGCGTTCCTTTGATTTCCGTCGTACCCATTGCATGTTTCACTGTATACGTTTCTTCATTCGTATCATTTCCTGCAGACTCATCTTTTTCTTCTTTATTTCCGCAGGCAGCGAGAAAGAGAAGGGTAGAGATCAACAGTAGGGATAGTAAGCTTTTCAATTTCATATGTAGATCCTCCTGATATATTTTATCGGTGATAATGATTATCATTTACACTCATAATGGTAGATGAGAAGGTTTTCAATGTCAATACCTAAATGATAATGATTTTCAAAGTCATTGACGCTCCTTTTATTCTTCTTTAAAATAGAAAGGGAAGAACTAAGAGCGTAATGGCTCAATTGATTTCCTTTCCTTAAAATGCCCTTTAAGGAATAGAAAGGTTAGCACATAATGAAAATTCAAAAAAAGCTTCTTTTATTTATAGGTACATTCCTTATTCTTATCCTGTGCATCGGCATCAGTATTGTATACGGATACACGGATACATCTTGGAAAACGGCTATCGAGGCTTTTTCCAACCCTACTGGATCCACGGAGCATATCGTGCTTCAGACAATCCGGTTACCAAGGGCGCTGATTGCGGCGGCAGTCGGTGCATCCCTTGCGATTTCAGGGGTTTTGATGCAAACATTGACCAATAATCCTCTCGCATCTCCAGGGATTTTCGGAATCAATGCAGGGGGAGCTTTTATGGTCGTTGTAGCGGTTACGCTCTTTGGCATAACCAACCTGCAATCCTTTACGTGGCTCGCCTTTCTTGGTGCCGCCATTGCAGCGGTCGGCGTATTCATCATCAGTTCTGCAGGGAATAAAGGCTTGACGCCGATGAAGCTGACCCTTGCTGGAGCGGCGATCACCGCTATGTTTTCTTCCTTTACACAGGGATTGCTTGTCTTGAATGAAGCGGCACTGGAGCAGGTGTTGTTCTGGCTCGCGGGATCTGTCCAGGGAAGAAGTCTTTCCATATTGAGCGGGGTCTTTCCATATATTGTGGCTGGATGGATTCTTGCTCTCTTCATTGCCGGCAAGATGAATATCCTCGCCATGGGTGAAGATGTGGCGAAAGGGCTCGGCCTGAAAACAAACTTGATCAAGTTTCTTGCTTTGATGGTTGTCGTCCTCCTGGCGGGCGGTTCTGTCGCCGTTGCCGGTCCCATCGGTTTCATCGGGATTGTCATCCCCCATGTAGCAAGGAAGATCATCGGGGTGGACCACCGGTGGCTGATTCCTTTCTCTGGACTTCTCGGAGCGATCTTATTACTGGCTGCTGACATTGGGGCACGCTACATCATCATGCCCCAGGAAGTGCCCGTCGGTGTCATGACCGCCATCATCGGAGCACCATTCTTCGTGTATGTGGCAAGGAAGGGGTTTTAGCCGATGGCTCGATTTATAGGAAAACGATGGCTCGAGGACCGTGTCTCGATGCTCGTCGATCTTTCTGCACTCAAAAAAATAACCATCCTGGGTTTGATTACATTTCTGGTACTGATCATGAGTACAGGAATAGGGGACTTGAAGATTGCCCCATGGAAGGTGATCAGTGTCTTCTTTGGAGGGGGGACAAGTTTGGAGCAGCTTGTCGTGACGTCCTTCCGCCTGCCGCGGATCCTCATTGCACTCCTTGCCGGGATGGCGTTAGCCGTTTCCGGGGGAATCCTTCAAGGAATGATACGCAACCCTCTTGCTTCACCGGATATCATCGGGATCACAGGAGGAGCCGGAGCGGCTGTCGTCGCCTTTCTGACCCTTTTCAGCAATGATGATAATACGTTGATGGTCAGCATTAAATGGCTGCCTGTTGCTGCATTCACCGGCGCGACAGTCATTGCCTTTCTCGTTTATTTTTTAGCCTGGCGAAAAGGGGTCTCACCTGTCAGACTCGTTCTGATCGGGATAGGTATTTCGGCTTTGACTCAAGCCTTGACCACATTACTTATGATACTCGGCCCGATCTACAGGGCCAGTCAGGCAAATATCTGGATCACGGGTACGGTGAACGGCTCTGACTGGCAGGATGTGTGGATCCTGCTTCCTTGGAGCCTGGTCTTTATCCTGTTAAGCTTCTTTATTACCCGTCAGCTGAATATACAGGAACTAGGCGAAGAAATCGCCACTAGTGTAGGAGGGAATGTTCAGCGTCAGCGGTTCTTTCTCCTTCTCATGTCAACGGCGTTAGTGGGGGGAGCAGTCGCATTTGCAGGTGGAATCGGCTTTGTAGGCTTGATGGCTCCCCATATGGCAAGGCGGATGGTCGGTTCTTCTTTTGGGGCGCTGCTTCCTACTGCAGCCCTGATCGGAGGGATCCTCGTCATGGTGGCAGACTTGATCGGCAGGACACTTTTCCTGCCCCTCGAAGTCCCAGCCGGTGTCTTTACGGCAGCGATCGGTGCACCGTATTTTATCTATCTATTATTTAAAACAAGAAATTCTTAAAGGAGTTGGCCATAGATGAGTGACGTACTACAAACGAAGGATTTGACTCTATCTTACGGGGAACGGACGATCATCGATGAATTGAATATTGATATTCCACAAGGGGAGATTTCGGTCTTCATCGGCGGGAACGGCTGCGGGAAATCCACGCTTCTCCGTTCCATCGCCCGCCTGCTTAAGCCGAAGCAGGGATCGGTCCTGTTGGATGGGGAGTCAATCTCACGTTTATCTACGAAGGAAGTCGCTCGTAAAATGGCCATTCTTCCTCAATCCCCAACGGCTCCAGAAGGGCTGACCGTCCTTCAGCTCGTCAAGCAGGGGCGCTACCCTCATCAAACCTGGCTCAAGCAATGGTCACAGAAGGATGAAGAGCTCGTCCAGGACGCGTTGAAAGCAACGAAGATGGAGGAGCTGCAGCACCGGAAAGTGGATGAACTATCAGGAGGGCAGAGGCAGCGCGCGTGGATCGCCCTGACACTTGCCCAGGATACAGACATCATCCTGTTGGATGAGCCAACCACATACCTTGATATGACCCACCAGATTGAAATCCTGGACTTATTATTCGAACTGAATGAGAAAGAGCAGCGCACCATCGTTATGGTTCTTCATGACCTGAACCTTGCCTGCAGATACGCCCATAATATCGTGGCGATCCGGGATAAAAAGATTTATGCTCAAGGAAAACCTGAAGAAGTGATCAGCTGTGAGCTTGTGAAGCATGTATTCGATATGGACTGTCAGGTATCCCGGGACCCGTTATTCGGCACGCCTTTATGCATCCCGTTCGGCAAAGGACGCTGCATCTTAAAAGACGCAGTGGAAACAGGATGAACACACTGACTGAACAACAGTGGGAAATCTTGAAGAAATACCGTTTTCATGCGTCGCCCCCAGCTTTAAAAGGGGAAGAGGCAGCCTCATTCCTGGATGGTGGAAAGATGAATGCCTATTTATCTCAGCGTCGCTCCCTGATCGGTACGGAAGACCTTAAAGTGGCAGCATCCTTATTCATGAAGCGCTATGCGTTTGTAGCAGCAATGGGTTTAATGACCATGACATACTGGAATAAGAAATTGAATCTCAATCCTGAAAACCTGATCATGGTCGATGGGGACAGAAATGGTTTATGGATGCCTCAATTTCACTTGAAGGATGCATCGGTGACGGAGTTTACTTCCCAGGAGGAAAAGGTCTCGTTCATTCAATCCATTTTCCGGGATCATCTTGATCAAGTGATTCAGTCGATTAAAAATGCTACAAAGCTTTCAAATCTCATCCTTTGGGAAAACATCGCCGTATATGTATTCTGGATATTTGAGAGTGATGACTTCCTTTTGAACGAAGGAATGAGGAGCGGGCGTGATGAACAACTGCGGATGCTTCTTACAGATGAAAACAGCTCATGGTTCGGGAACTATCACAGAAATCCACTGGCCAGATATTATAGCGGAAAAGTAAATGTAGAGGGGAAAACGGAAAAAGTGCGTGTCAGAAAAACATGCTGTTTCTCCTACAGACTGGAGAACGGGGAACAATATCGCTGTAAAACCTGTCCCCAGACCTGTCTGATTAAAAAGACCTAATTCATCATTCAGAAGGAGGCTAATGCAATGAAGGAATTCCCTGAACAATTTGATGCTTTGCTTGAAAAGTACACGGAACTGTTGGTGGGTGAAACCGACGCCGCCAAGAAAGAAATGGTGACACAATACGCCCTTTACTCATTCATCGCCAAAAACATGCCGGCACTGGTGAAACATTGGAATTCTCTCTATCCGGAGGGGAAAGATGAAATGAAACGGATCGTCGGGGAAATCAAAGAGATGAATGAGGCACACCGGGCGGAAATGAGCAGGAAGAAAAAAGATGAATGACGATAAGGATTGAAAAAGTACCCTTTTGACGTGAAGAGGGTACTTTTTTATTGGATTCTGTTGGGTGAAAATCCAATCTTTTCTCCCGCACTTTTACCTCCAACAAAAAAAGGCAGACCCGAGTCTGCCTTCCGTTCATTATTGTACCTGACCGCCGTATCCATATGGAAATTGAGAAGAATACTGCTGATGCTGCTGATAGGACTGCTGAATTTTTTGACTGTCGGCAGCCTCCAGCTTGTACCAGCCTTTGCGGAACATTTCATTGTATAACTCGCGTTGGGCATTTTGCGTTTCGTTGAAAATCGTCAGGAGGTCCTGATATAAAGCTTGATGGCTTGCTTCATTCAAAGCCGTACAGTAGGAAGCCGTCATATATTTCTCATGGGACAGGACATCCGTAATGAAGTCGCGATCATTCATCTGTGGTGTTTCCGGCACTTGCGTTTTAGGGTTTTGGATTTTTTGCTGATTCTGCTGATTCATGGTTTTTAGACTCCTTTCTACATCATGTTTTGGTTGGTCGTATTTAGATGAGCAAGCAGCTGCTGGTAATGGCGCTGATGCATCTGCCCGCATTTATCGAGCTCCGCTTTAATCTCTGAATCCTGGCAGTGAGCAGCGGCAAAATGACATTTTTTCATAGCAGTCAGATTCCAGGCAAGCATATCGTTCAAATACAGTGAATCCTTTGTAGTGAGCATATGCGGCGGCTGTGTGTACGTTTGCTGCTGGCTCCCTTGTTGAGGTTGTTGTTGCATGTTCCATTCCTCCGTTTCCTTTTTTAGTCTTCGATACCTTTTTTTGTTTGCTTTCGGATAGGTAATATTACCCTGTATACAGTGCGAAAAGAAAGCGGTATCATCAGAAGGCAAAGATTATTTTTCCTACTATCCAACAGACTTATTCACGTATTACAAATTTCGATAATGTTCTACTAAGAAAGTATTGAAAGTATATTCAAAACGTCTAAAAGGTGATAAAATGTTGGTAAATATACTAATAGTGTGAACCTTCTCTTTTTTAGCAATAAAGAAAACGGTTTCATAGCAGGGTATATATGTTTTTTCAGGGGGCAAGCAACATGGAACAAGCAATGCGTAATTTCTTTTTATTCCTTTCAAAAAATAAGCCGATGACGAAACTAGCCAAGAAGTATGGCCTGCGCTTTGGTGCCGGTCGATTCGTTGCAGGGTCTTCCATCCAGCAGGCAGTTGAGGTTATTCGCGAGCTGAATAGTCAGAATCTTGTTGTAACGATCGACTATTTGGGAGAGTTTGTGGACAATGAGCGTGAAGCAAACGAAATGGCCCTTGAATGTGTAGAGGCTATTCGTGCAATTGGAAGAGAGAAGCTTAAATCTCAACTTTCCCTTAAAATGACTTCAATGGGGCTCGATATTTCTGAAGAGGTTGTCATGAAGAATATGAGACTGATTCTTGATGAAGCAACCAAACAGAACGTTTTCGTCACCATTGATATGGAAGACTACACCCGTTGTGGAAAGACCATTGATATCTTCACTCGTCTGAAGTCAGAGTATGATAATATCGGAACGGTCATTCAAGCCTATTTATATAGAACAGAAAAGGATATCGATGATTTGAATGCGTATTCCCCCAATCTGCGTCTTGTAAAAGGGGCTTATAAAGAGTCACCTGAAGTTGCGTTTCCTGATAAGAAGGACGTGGACGATAATTTCAAAAAAATCATTAAAACTCATTTGTTGAATGGGAATTATACGGCAATCGCCACCCATGACGATGAGATGATCGAATATACAAAAAGACTCGTGGAAGAATATAAGATTCCGCGTGATCAATTCGAGTTCCAGATGCTTTTCGGCATCCGCGTGGAACGTCAACATGAACTGGTCAAGGAAGGCTACAAAATGCGCGTCTATGTCCCATACGGCACGGACTGGTACGGATACTTCATGAGAAGACTGGCTGAAAGACCAGCCAACGTCGCCTTTGTTCTAAAAGGGGTCATGAAGAAATAATAGTAAGTAAGATGAAGACTCTATGGATGCTCATAGGGTCTTGTTTATTTATTGAGGGGAGGCAGGGAGAATGAAGATCGTTCCTTTTCGGGTGGAAGGAAAGTATTTTAAGAAAATGATTGCGTTATATTGCAGGCTATTTCAGGTGGATCCGAGAGGCATGGAGGACCAATTCAAACGGCATTCCACGTATCCCCTTTTTGAAGGATACCTCGCCATTATCGATGAGCAGGTGGCAGGATATATTTACGGTTATTCTTCAAAAAAGGGTCAATACTATCATGAGTTGCTGGCACGTCATTTACGTTCCGAACGTGAATGGATGAAAGAGTGCATGGAGCTGGTGGAACTGGGCGTCGACCCGGCATACAGAGGCAGGGGGATCGCCAAGCTGCTTGTTGAACAATTACTGCAGAATCGAAATGAAAAACGGGTCCTCCTCACGACTCGCAAAGATAATCAAAAGGCCATCGCCTTTTATCATGCCGGTGGATTTAAGATCATCCGGGAAGGATTTTATCCGAACGTCCCCCATGAATACATCATCATGGGTAAACTTCTGTAAGAGAAGCGGGTTATGCAAATTAATTGTTACGTAATTCACAATGTAATATAATTAAAGGTAATAATCTTCATGAAAACAGAGGCGATACTATGGAAATGACCATTGATAATTTAACCTTGCTCCTTGGCCTCTTGCTACTTGTCGGTGTGATCACCGCTAAATTCTCCACACGATTAGGCGTCCCCTCATTAATCCTGTTCATCATCGTGGGAATGGTCTTAAATACATATTTCTTCTTCGATAATGCCCCTATGACTCAATTTATCGGAACGCTTGCACTCATCATCATTTTGTTCGAGGGTGGTCTTCAAACGAAATGGGGGAATGTGCGAAAGGTGTACAAGCCCGCCCTAACTCTTGCAACCATCGGGGTTGTGGCAACCACCGTATCCATCGGGGTGGCAGCGAAGTACATACTCGGCGTGAGCTGGCTTGAAGGGATGTTATTTGGGGCGATCGTCGGTTCAACCGACGCTGCAGCGGTGTTCTCCGTACTTGGGAACAAAAACATCAAACCGAAGATATCTTCCACCCTGGAAGCGGAGTCCGGCAGTAACGACCCCATGGCCATTTTCTTAACCGTAGCGTTTTTACAATTGATTACATTCCCTGAATTGAATCCCGCTTCCCTGATCCTGAGCTTCTTTTGGCAGATGGGGATGGGCTTGGTACTTGGACTGGTCCTGGGTCTCTCCTCCGTGTGGATCATCAATCGAATCAATCTGGATTCGTCCGGACTGTACCCTGTCCTGTCCATCTCCCTTGCCATCTTCACTTATGCCTTTACAAGCATCCTGGAGGCGAGTGGTCTCCTGGCCGTTTATATCATGGCCATCATCGTCGGGAATAAGGAACTCACCTACCGCCATTCCATTGTCCGTTTCAATGAAGGATTCGCGTGGATGATGCAGATCGTCATGTTCATCCTCCTGGGATTGCTGGTCTTTCCTCAGCACCTGCCGGGGATAGCTTGGCAGGGGATCATACTTGCGATTTTGCTGATTGTGGTAGCGAGACCTCTCGGAGTCTATTTAAGCTTAGCGCTGGCAAAGAACTTCACCATGAAAGAGAAATTCTTCATATCATGGGCTGGCTTAAAGGGAGCGGTCCCGATCGTATTGGCAACGTATCCGATGGTGGCGGGCATTGAAAACAACGAAGTCATCTTCAACGTCGTGTTTTTCGTCGTGCTCCTCTCTGCTCTCATTCAGGGCACGACCATCTCCCCTCTGGCCAACTATCTTAAGCTTGCAGGAGAAGAAAAACCGCCGGTCGCACACAGCATCGAGATCGTGTCCATCGGGAAAACAAATAATGAAATGCTTGAAATACTCATTAATGATGATGCCTCGATTACCAACAGGGTGATCAAAGACATCGAACTCCCCGAAAAAACGTTGATCTCTGCGGTCATACGTCACAATGAATTGATCACTCCCACAGGGGATACCATGATTAAAGCAGGCGATACACTTTATGTAATGGCCGATAAAAGTCAAAGAAAGCGTGTCAATAGACTGTTGAATGAAAAAGGGAATGTAAGCCCTTCGTGAGAAAATGATCCAGCATGATAAAAAAAAGCAATCTTCCATTTTGAGGAGGATTGCTTTTTTGGGGGGGAAGATCAGTCAGCAGAAACGGCTGCTTTCCCCAGTGTTTTTTTCTCGAAGAGCTGTTCGAATAACGGGAAGCTGTATTGAACGACGAACCCCAATGTGAGGGTGACAATGATCGTCCCGATTCCGATATCCCCTTTAAAGAGGAATGCCAGGGAAAGGGCAAATCCTTCGCTGATGATCCGGGAGTTACGAAGGTTTAACCCGAATCGTGTATGGATGGCTACCATAAGAGTATCCATCGGACTTGCCGGAAACTTCGCCTGAAGGTAAATCGCAATTCCAAGCCCCATCGTCAAAATCCCGGAAGCCAGGGCAACCAGCTGATTCAAAAGCATCTCAGGTGCGTAATTGTTAAAGACAACGAGCAGCCAAAAATCGATTAGCAGGCCAATGACAAGAATCGATCCTGCCGCGAGGACATCAGGTTTCTTTTTCATAATGAGGGCATTGAGACCGATCAACACAATCCCATTGATAAATACGGCCGTCCCTACGGTAAATCCGAACATATTCGACTCCCCAACCGCGAGGGCATCCCAGGCAGAGGCTCCGAGGCCCGACTTAATGATCAGGGCAACCCCCATCGTTAAAATGAAAAGTCCAATCGTAAAAAACAAAAATCTGCGCTTCATTCACATAGTCTCCTTATCTGTAAACGTTATCATTCATGTACTTAAAAAAACAGACAAGCTACTTTGATTGTGATGTAGTTGGTAAAGTAGGAGGTCTGACGTCTTTGAGTTGATAGTAATAGTTTACTTTAAAAGGGACGGGAAGGCAAAGTTAATTTTTGTATGGGCGAGGGGAGAACGCCCCCATAAAAAACAGCACCCGATCATATTGATCAGGTGCCATCTCCGCTTACTATGGTTGCTTCTTAAATTGATTGTTTTGACTGTTTCGCTTGCCGCCGCCGTCCATCTCAACCGTCGGACCGGCATCCCCCTTCACACTCGCTGCACTAACCCCAGCCTTAGAAGGATTCTTCTTCTGCTTCGCCATTTCGAACACCTCCACTCCTAACATTCCCGAATCCCGAAAAAATTATGAGGGACGGACCTCCAATTTTCAGAGGAAACGAAGTCACCATAGCCTGAAAACCCTTTGATATCGGGGTTGCCATAAAAAATGGGAGCAGAAATGGTCGTCTACCCAAGGTCCGTCCCTCCAAAATTTCATATATATAATAGGAGGGAGCAGGGGGTGTGCAGGCACGTGGACTTGGGTGGATGAATAGGTTGATTTAGACGATGGCCCATGTGGCTGTGTGAAACAATAGTGAATTTTTTGTAAATTTAACTCTTTAAATATTGCGATATTTTAGAAAATCCGATATATTAGATGTAACAGGAACTCATTCGAGTCTTTTTTTTGAGGTAAAAATGAATGAGTATTCATTCAAAGTGTGTATAAGGGGGAAATACCATTGGTTCGTAGAATTCAGAAAGCCGCAGTGTTAGGATCAGGAGTCATGGGTTCAGGAATAGCCGCGCATCTTGCAAATATCGGCATACCGACAATGTTATTAGATATCGTACCAAGAGAATTGACAGACGAACATAAAGCAAAGGGTCTTACAGAAGAAAGCAAGGCGTTTCGTAATCAGTTTAGTGAAAACGCTTTAAAAAAACTCTTTAAACAAAAACCGGCACCACTGACGTCAAAACAAAATGCTTCACTTATCACGGCAGGTAACTTCGAGGATGACCTTCAATATATCAGTGATTGTGACTGGGTCATTGAAGTGGTAGTTGAGAACTTGGATATCAAGAAGAAAGTATTCGAACAGGTGGAGCTCTACCGCAAACCGGGAAGCATCATCAGTTCCAATACGTCAGGGATTTCAATCGAGGCGATGTCGGAAGGGCGGTCAGAAGACTTCCAAAAGAATTTCCTCGGCACGCATTTCTTCAATCCGCCGCGTTACTTGAAGCTTCTTGAAGTGATCCCGACGAAGAAGACGGATCCGGAAGTCGTGAGCTTCATGAAGACATTTGGTGAAGATGTCCTCGGTAAGGGTGTTGTCATGGCAAAGGATACGCCAAACTTCATTGCGAACCGTATCGGAACGTATGGCTTACTGATCACGGTGCAGGAAATGTTGAAGGGCGGCTACTCTGTAGGGGAAGTCGACTCCATTACAGGTCCGACGATTGGAAGACCGAAAAGCGCCACCTTCCGTACACTCGATGTCGTAGGACTTGATACATTCGCACATGTTGCAAAGAATGTGTATGACCAGGTGGAAGGCGAAGAACAGAAGGTGTTCGAAGTACCGGTGTTCATGCAGAAAATGCTTGAAAATGGCTGGCTTGGAAGTAAGAGCGGGCAAGGCTTCTTCCTTAAGAAAGGGAAGGAAATCCTCGAGCTAAATCCTGAAACGATGGATTATCAGCCCCGCCAAAAGCTGAAAACGGCTTCACTTGAAATGGCTAAAAATGAAAAGGGCTTAAAAAATAAAGTCAAATCACTCGTCTATGCAAAAGATCAGGCAGGATCACTACTGTGGAATATCGTGTCTCCGGTCTTAACGTATTCCGCCGAGCTGCATGGTGAAATTGCAGATGACATCGTAGGCATCGACCAAGCCATGAAGTGGGGCTTCGGATGGGAAATGGGACCATTTGAAATATGGGATGCCATCGGAGTGGAAAAATCAGTAACCCGCATGAAAGAAGAAGGCCGCACTGTACCACAGTGGGTGGAGACGATGCTTTCAGAGGGCGACTCCACATTCTATAAAGAGGAAAATGGTGAGCGTTACTTCTATCACAATGGCGATTATCGACTTGTAGAACGTAACCCGAAGGCAATCGACTTAAAGGCACTGAAGAACGCAGGAAAGCTCATCAAAAAGAATTCAGGGGCAAGCCTCATTGACATCGGGGACGGAATCGCCCTTCTTGAATTCCATTCCCCAAATAACGCCATTGGAATGGATATCACGCAAATGATCAATTTTGCCGTTGATGAAGTAGAGAAGAATTACAAAGGACTCGTCATCGGTAACCAGGGTAAGAACTTCTGTGTGGGTGCAAATCTTGCCATGATCCTTATGGAAGCGCAGGATGACAATGTCTTTGAAATCGACATGGTCGTGAAACACTTCCAGCAGGCGATGATGAAGATCAAATATTCATCCAAGCCGGTTGTTGCGGCACCATTCGGAATGACATTAGGCGGAGGAAGCGAAGTCTGCTTACCGGCTGCCCACATTCAGGCGTCGATGGAAACCTACATGGGCTTAGTCGAAGTCGGTGTTGGATTGATCCCTGGAGGCGGCGGAAATAAAGAGCTTTATATGAAGCACTTAGCCAACCTTCCAAACGGAGTGGAGTTCGATCTTCAGAAAGTGGCCAATAAAGTATTCGAAACGATTGCCATGGCGAAGGTTTCCACATCCGGGGATGAAGCAAGGGATAATAACTTCTTGAATAAAGCCGATGGAGTCAGCGTGAACAATGATCACTTATTATATGATGCAAAACAGGCAGCACTCAGCCTGCATGAAGCAGGATACTCGGCCCCGATCCGTAAAAAGGTGCCGGTCGTAGGTGAGCCGGGATATGCCACTCTTCTTCTTGGAGCTCAGTCCATGTTCCAGTCAGGCTTTATTTCAGACCACGATCTGATGATCGCGAAGAAGCTTGCTTATGTGATTGCAGGCGGAAAAGTACCATACGGAACAGAAGTCGACGAACAGTTTCTGTTGGATCTTGAAAGAGAAGCGTTCCTAAGCCTTGTTGCACAGCCTAAGTCTCAGCAAAGAATGCAGCACATGCTTGTAAAAGGAAAACCATTACGCAACTAATCAGCGTTTCAATCATAGGAGAAAGCGGGGGAATATCATGCGCGAAGCAGTCATTGTCGCTGGTGCAAGAACACCAGTCGGAAAATCTCGAAAAGGATCATTGGCTCAGGTAAGGCCGGATGATCTTGGAGCACTTGTAGTGAAAGAAACCCTTAAGCGTGCAGGGAATTATGAAGGAAACATCGATGACTTGATCATCGGGTGTGCGATGCCGGAAGCAGAGCAAGGGTTGAATATGGCACGGAATATCGGAGGACTTGCAGGTCTTCCTGATTCCGTACCGGCAATCACCATCAACCGTTATTGTTCATCAGGATTACAATCCATTGCCTATGCGGCTGAAAAAATCATGCTCGGTCATTCTGATACGGCGATTGCCGGTGGAGCGGAATCCATGAG